>JADHXI010000107.1 GCA_016783065.1 Desulfobacteraceae bacterium
AAACCAAATGGACAAATATGCAACGTATTTGGATCTCGGAACAACAAGGATCGAAGAACAAGAATTAGATCTTTTTCCGTTTTTGGACCCAACACTCCGATACTCTCTCCGAGCCGTAGGGTCTACGAGCCGGAGGCCAACACTCCTGATTTACACCCGGGATCTAGGGTATTAAAGGCTTTATATCAACCGGGTAATTTGAAAAAAGTCTGTAACTTTTGACTGACTTTTGATATCTTCAATTTAGTTGACCCTGCAATTTCTTATAATTTCTTTTTCAAAGGGGGTTTTTATCGTTATGAGTTGGGATCGGGAGATTGATGAATTGCACAAGCGTTCCGCGTTGGCTCACCGAATGGGGGGTGAGGAAAAAGTATCACGCCAGCGTGAGTTCGGCAAACTTACCATACGCGAACGAGTCGACGCCATTGTGGACAACAATTCATTTCATGAAATCGGCACCATAGCCGGCCGTGGGGAGTACGACGAAAACGGAGAACTGAAAGGGTTCACACCCTCAAATTTTGTTTTCGGCTCCGCCAATATCGAGGGCCGACCCGTCATCATTTCCGGCGACGATTTCACAGTGCGCGGGGGATCGGCCGATGCTTCGATTTATACCAAACGCATCCGCGCGGAAGGTCTAGCCTGTGAATTGAGACTACCTCACGTTAGACTCGTGGACGGCATGGGGGGAGGTGGTTCGGTGAAGACCATCGAGATGGCCGGACGCACCTACATACCGGAACTGCGAGGTTGGGAATATGTGATCGACCATCTTGCGGTGGCACCTTCGGTATCTCTGGCACTGGGCTCGGTTGCCGGCCTCGGTGCGGCCCGTGTCGCTACCAGCCATTATTCCGTCATCGTAAGAGATATCGCGCAGATGATGATTGCCGGTCCCGCTCTGGTGGATTGGGCCAGCCTCGGAAAAGTGTCCAAAGAAGAGCTGGGGCATGCACGGATTCACACTCGCAACGGTGCCATCGATGACGAGGTGAAAACCGAAGCAGAAGCGTTCGATCGGGTGAGCCGGTTTCTCTCCTACCTCCCGAGCAGTATCGATGAACTACCGCCATTGGCCGATGTCACCGACAGCCCCGAACGGCGGGAACAGAAGTTGTTGGAAATCGTTCCCAGGGATCCGCGCAAGGTATACAAGATGCGTTCGATCATTGAGTCGGTCGTCGATCAAACATCCTTCTTCGAAATCGGTGCGAAGTGGGGGTGCTCGATCATCTGCGGGTTTGCCCGATTGGACGGCATACCTGTGGCCATTTTTGCCGAAGATCCATTCATTTATGGCGGTGCCTGGACGGCGGATTCCTGCCGAAAACTGACGCGCTTCATTGATTTGGCCTCTACCTTCCACCTGCCTTTGATTCACTTGGAAGACTGCCCCGGTTTCCTGATCGGCAAGGAAGCCGAAGAGGCGGGGACCATCCGCCATGGCTCGCAGACGCTGGCTGCTCTGGGACAGTCAACCGTCCCTTTTTGCTGTATCGTCATCCGCAAAGCGTTTGGAGTAGCCGGTGGTGCCAATTATAAGTCCGGCACTCATCACTTTCGCTACGCCTGGCCGTCCGGTGACTGGGGTTCTCTGCCGATTGAAGGTGGCATTGAAGTGGCTTACAAGGCGGAGCTGGCACAAGTCGAGGACTATGATGTCCATCTTGCCAAGATTAGGGAGCGGCTCAATCGAGTTCGATCGCCGTTGCGGTCTGCCGAGTACTTCGAGATCGAAGAGATTATCGACCCACGGGATACGCGTCCCATACTCTGTCGCTGGATACATCTAGCACGTAAGGCGACTTCAACGGGCCCTCAGGCGTTCACTTTCCGACCGTAGTCCCACCATCCAAAGAAAAGGGAGGAACTCTGCCCCTGACTCTTTTGCGTTTCCTGTTCTAAGGGCTTGCGCGAAGATAACTTCGCGGAATTGGCGCCCTGATTTGGGTCAGATTTGACGACACCACACATTGACGTATGGAATAAGATATCCCAGGCTTGCTCGATCTACCGCAATTGAGGATATCACGGTCTTTTAACTTGCTGAAATCTTTGACTTCTGGCAAGATAAAGAGGATTGAAATGGGGCTGAAAGTGGTTCGTATGCAAAGCATATTGAAAATTTTGCAAATTCCAGTATAATGCATGCTAATATTCACTTAGAGTATCACAAAGGCCATCGCTTTTGGGGTACTCTCAATAGACCTAATATTTCGATACTTCTATGATATTGGCAAAATATCTGCAATCTCCGTGGCAAGGGGTTTGTAGAGATTTGATTTCGTATTTTCAAAAAGGTTTCAGGGTCATAGCCTATCTCTATCTGCAATTTTGGAAAGGGCGGAGCCCCCGAATTCAACTACTCTTTCTGACCTGCCCGCCAATGCCGTCCCCAATCGGTTGCAACTTTTCTCTCTGTGCTCGTGGTGGACGGTCAAATCCAATTCAGTTCGATATCAGGCAAGGCAGGCGGGTGGCAAGACGGACAAAAATTCCTTCTTTGGTAAGAAAACGCCAATAAAAACTCATGGTTAGCAGATACATCTGCACACTTAAACCGCTATCCGTTTCACAAAACGTTCCATACGCCTCATGGATTCTTCAAGGTCAGAAAATGCCTTGGCATAGCAGATCCGGATAAACCCCTCACCACCATCCCCGAAGATTATGCCGGGAAGCACCATGACCTTCTCCTCCATCAGAAACTTTTCAGCGAACTCATCGGAGTTCATCCCCGTCGCCCTCACTGACGGGAATACATAAAAGGCCCCCTGAGATTCGGGGCAGTCCAGCCCCATCTTGGTGAGTCTTTCGACAAGGAATTTGCGACGGCGGTCATAATTGGCCAAGATCTTCTCAAATTCTTGGTCGTCGTCGGCTTTCAAGGCCGCTAAAGCCGCCCACTGGCTCATGCTGGGCGGGCTCAGCATGGTGTGCTGGTGAATCTTGCCCATGGCGGCTATGAGGTCGGCAGGGCCCGCAGCATAACCTAAGCGCCATCCAGGCATAGCGTATCGTTTGGCAAACCCGTCCAAAAGAATGGTGCGCTCCTTCATTCCTGGAAGCGAGGCAAAACAGCAGTGTTCCATACCGTAACTGAACTGGCTGTAGATCTCGTCCGAAACGACAAGAAGGTCGTGCTCCTCAGCGACCCTGGCGATCTCGGCCAACACCTCTTCACCCATGTGGGTGCCAGTAGGGTTGGCGGGGTTGCCGAAGAGAATCACCTTGGTGCGGGGCGAGACCCGCGTTTTAATCGCTGGATATTCCATCTGGAAACCATTTCTTGCTGTCGTGGGGACAAAGACCGGAACGCCCTCCGCCAAGCCGATACAGGAAGGGTAGCACACGTAATAAGGATCGGATAGGATCACCTCATCTCCGGGATCAAGGGTAGCCCGAAACGCGAGGTCCATGGCTTCACTGGCACCCACTGTGATAATGATCTCGCTCTCTGGATCGTACCGGATGCCGTAACGCTTCTCCAGATCCTGGGACACGGCCTGTCGCAACTCCGGAAAACCGGGACTGGGTGTATATTTTGTCCAACCCTCCCTGATGGCTCTACATCCTTCCTCGGCCGCATGCTCAGGCGTACCGAAATCAGGCTCTCCCACGCTCAGGGAAATAAGTCCCTCCTTGGGCATGGAATGGAGCAGCGCGAGGAATTTCCCGAAACCTTCACCCGCCACCCTGTTCACGCGCTGCGAAACCCTCATTTTGGAACTGCTCTCTCTTTTCTGGCTCATTTTTGATCTCCCTTTCTATTTCCCTGTTCGACCGCTCTCTCATATGAAGCGAAGGGTTTACCATGCATTATCTATCCCGGTCCCATTTGTCGAGAAGAAAATCACGCAAGCCCCTCGAGATGTGGCCGGGCCCCCCGGATTTCCAGCGTGTATCCCCTTTCTCCAATCGGTTATTGGTAAGTCGAGAAACCGCATGCGATAAGGAGTTTTGCTTTGGGTCCTTATGGCGGCGGCAGACATTGTCAGTGGAATCTTGCACCAGGCTGGGGACGTCGCTGGGTTCACCTGCAAGAAAAGACATCTTGTGCTTCGGAAACTCTCTTTTAATCTTGAACATTTTCCTGGCCACTGCTATAAGCGTCTGTAATCGTTGGATTGCTAAGGTAAAGGTGAAATCCGATGGAATCAATTGGAAAGGAGGTAAGGCTTGTAGTCGGGACAATTCCAGATAATTCTTAATCTCAAGTAGAAGGAGGAACAATCATGTCGATAAACGCATCGAAATCTGCACTGTTAATCCTGCATTACCAGAATGGTCTTGTGAGGCATGATGGCATATTCGCATTTTCCGGCACGCCAGGCCAGGTGGAAAAACATAACTGTCTTGAGAAAACGGCAGGCGTGCTGAAGGCCAGCAGGGGGGCAAGTATTCTTGTCGTGTATGTGAATATTGCCTACAGGCCTGGATTCCCGGAATTGAAAAAACCGACTTATCCTCTGATTGAATCTATCCAGGAACGAGGGGCTTTTCTCAGAGGCTCTCGGGATGCTGAGGTCCCTGAGGAGTTGAAGCCGGAAGAAGGTGATATCACTGTGATCAATTTTGATTCGAGCGTTTTTTCACATACTGACCTGGACTGCATCCTCCGCGCGAAAGACATAAAGCAGCTTTTCTTGGCCGGTATAGCCACCAACTGGATCGTTGAGAGTACGACCAGGTACGGCGCCGAGTTGGGTTACGACATCACCGTCTTGGAGGATTGCTGTCAAGGCTTCACTGATGAACTGCACAATTTTGCCATAAAAGAAACACTCCCTTTCTATGCTACGATCATGAAATCACAGGATTTCATTGCTGCTTTGGGTTAGCCAAGTTTGGCCTCAAAGGGCGAAGTTAGCCGATGCTGGTGAAGCGGCTAAATTGCTCTTGTTTGTAAGGTAGGGAGTAAAAACTGCTTTTGTGAGCACAGGGGACAGAAACCGCAATTTATGTGGTATCAAGGTGGCCTATGGTGCTCAATTTTCAAGAATTCCAGTCTCCGCCAAGACAGCGCATTGAAAAAATGGAATTCATGAAAATTGACGCCATTTGGTCTTAATTCGGGCATAAATGGATATGGATAAGAAGTCGCCTTTTCAGGGAAGGACATAGGCAAATTTCACTTGTGAGTAAAGGAAAAAGGTACCACCATATCTTTTCGTCACCTCCTCAATCGACTATTGGTTCAGAACCGATGACTTCCTATATCATACTTGAATCCACTTCCTACCAAAAGTATTTTACATACGAAGCAATCCACAATATATTTTGATTGCAGGTATCTGCTATCTTGGTCAGCCTTTCGATGCAAATAAATCCTGTGATATAAGATTGATAGATTGGTAATCGGTTGCCGAAGTGAAGGGCTTCTCGGTCTCCACCCCGAATTGGCTTTGCCTACGCGTACAGGTTCTCTATCCACCTCATGACTTCGGTGTCAGGAACCTTTCCAAGATAAATCTGAACCGTAGGGAGATTTGGGTGGCGTATAGGGCCATCCCAGTTCCAGAATACGCTCTGGTCATAAGATTGGTGTGTAGCCCGCACGCTTTCAAGAATGCAGCGTCCCAGTATAACCAATATTCTTTTTCCAGCGAGGATACCCACTTGAGGCGAGGACTTAAAGAAGCCAGATCTCATATGTCCGGATCGGTAAGTAGAGACCCTTGGACGTTATCATTTCGCTTGCCGAAGGGGGCTGCCTGCCCGGGTTCATCCGCTCTATTTCGTGGATGTTGCCTTTGACTCGACGCGATCCAGGAAATTGGTCAGCACCTGCATGTATCGCTCTGTCTCTTCAAGGTGCGGCATATGTGAACTGTTCTCAAAGATGATCCGCTCGGAGTCAGGGATGCCGCGATAGATTGTTTCTGTAATGCCTGGCGTCGCCTCGTCGTAGCGACCACCGATGACCAGCGTGGGCATACGAATCTCACCCAGCCGATTCACTATGTCCCACTCTTTAAGTATGCCGATCACATGGAATTCGCTTGGACCGTTCATCGTGTTGTAGACTTCCGGGTTTTGCACCAGTTTTTCAAACGTCCTGTTGAGGCAATCAGGCCACGGATCGAGCCGGCAGACATGACGGCGGTAGAAGACCAGCATGGCTTCCTCATAGGCTGGGTCATCAGTGGTGCCAACCGCCTCATGCTTCAAGAGCGTCTTCTGTACCTCGGGTGGGAGTTCCGCACGCAGGCGGTTCGCCTCAGCAACCCACTGGGGAATACTTGCGGGAGAATCAGCAACAATCAAACTGTCCAGGCCCGCCGGCTGCGTCAATGCATACTCCATTCCAAGCATTCCTCCCCACGACTGCCCCAGGATATGAACACGCTCAAGCCCCAGTACCCGACGTACAACGCCCAATTCCTCCACAAATAGAGGCACAGTCCACATGGTCGGCTTGTTGGGGTGATCCGAGTTGCCAGCACCCAACTGGTCATAGAAAATGACACGACGCCCGGTAGCCGCCATCGCCTCTAACGGTTCCAGATAGTCATGGGTTGCTCCCGGCCCACCGTGCAAGCACAGCAATGGCAGCTTGCCGGGCGCTTCACCCTCACCTACGATACGATACCAAACGTTATAGCCCCGGAACGAGACAAAGTCTTCTTTTATTGGCAACGCCCCATCCATTACGTCTCTCCTTTTCAGAAAGTCGGGTTAAGTTGAATTGCCTAACCATAACACATGCCCCATCATTAATAACCGACAAAAAATCGTGCATGGTCTACTTGAGGAAACCTTGGCAGGTATTCGTAACGTATACCAGTTTTTTGATTTTTGAAAGGCCCATCTTAGCATACATCATCCATATTTAGCGTTGTGATACCTGCTATTTAGGTCGACCGAGGTAAAACGTGTGATATCATCATTCAGGGGGAGGATCGAGGGATGTGATATGTCATGGATACCTTGTGAGATGGAATTGAATTGTCAGATTTGGTGGGGGCGCTTTTTCGATAATTGCATGATCAAATGCTAGCTACCACACTTTAGATGATAGCTTCTTGGTAAGATGCCAAGATGTTTTGTTGAAGTTGACCCGGTTGATTCATTTGCAACCCCCCAGGGTGCGGGATTTGAGAATTCATTACCACGCAGGATAACAGTTCAGCTATTTTTGACGGGATTAACAAGATGAACATGATTATTTTTCTTATTTTATTGAAATCATAACTATCTTGTTATCCTGTTTATCCTGTCAAATGCTATATTTTAAACTCTTAGCCTCCCGCAATTAAAGGAAAGATGAATATCTCATCGCCCTCCGTGAGCTTTGTATCCATCTGGTCTGGAAAGTGCCTGTAATTTCGGCCGTTTATTAATATCTGAATATGACCGGTCCCCGGACGGTTTTCGGGATCCATGATCATATCTTTAAAGCCATGCCCAAACCTGTGGGATAACTTTTCCAATAACTCCCTTAGCGTGATGGCGCCTACCTCCATTTCCAGAGAAGCCTTACCACCCATTATTTTTCTTAACGTCAAAAAACTCTTCACCGTAATCTTCATCTCAGCTTCCCGTTATCCGTCAAAATGGTAAGCGCTCACAAATCTCACGGCGCAAACAGTTATTCAAAATATTTATCCAATCCCATATGTTCATGCAATTGAAGAAAGTCCCTTTTCCCAATCTTTGAAAGAAGCGAGA
The DNA here is from genome assembly GCA_016783065.1 of Desulfobacteraceae bacterium. Taxonomy (GTDB): domain Bacteria; phylum Desulfobacterota; class DSM-4660; order Desulfatiglandales; family Desulfatiglandaceae; genus JABMQV01. Next base: position 7,678 of record JADHXI010000107.1, read on the forward strand.
GATAGCTAAATCCTTCAATGGGGAGTGCATAGCGCTCAAGCCCCGGTTCCGTGCATCTTTGGCATTCAGGGTAGCGACCAACCTTGCGACGAAATTTCCCGGCCTCTTCTGAGAAGAAAAGTTCCTTCATTGACGTTTCTCGGATGTTACCAACACTCCTGCCAATAAGTGGACAAAGGAGCATTTGACCATTACTTCGAACAAAAAAATAGTTAAAACCACATGAGCAGACTCTTTTCATTTTACCGGTCTTAAAGAATTGAACCAACATATCAGCGTGATAACTCCAACGAAATAGATTTCTCTGATAAAAATTGATCATATCCCCCACATCCTCCTGACTGAAGGCCAGATCATCCGCTCTGTCTTGATTTAGATAACGCCCCTCCCCAACGATGCAGGGCGAAATGATGGTAAAGAGATTTCTCGACTCTGCATATTGGATAATCCTGTCCAGTTCTCGAATGTTTATGGGTAAAACAGTTGTTTTTAGGCCGATAACGAGATTGGAGAACAACTCCCTAAGTTTTACGAGACCCTTGATCGTTCGGTTTACCTTTACCCAGGCATTTCGGTGGTTTCTTATGGTGTCATGGACATCTCCCACCCCATCCATGGCGCAAACCATGATCAGTTCCAAATTCCTATCCTGAAGTCTCGGGAGAATTCCTTGTACGAAATCAAGTACGCGTTTCGTCAATAACCCATTGGTGGTAATGGCGATGGATCGAAGGGCCTTTAGGTTGTTCTGTTTTAACTCACTTATGCCCTCAAAAAGATCGGAAAGATCGCTCCTCACGAAAGGCTCGCCCCCCGTGATATCCAGTTCCCTCAGATCGGAAAGGAGATCTGATGAAAGGAGGTCAACCCATTCCTTCACAGAAAGATTTGGCACTTCCGGGGGGATCCTCCAAATGTTACACATGATGCATTTTGCAATACAATCGTGGGTAACTTCGAGACTCAGGGCCTGGGGCATTGCTGGTTTACCGCTCCATTTAAGATAGTTAAAACAAAGGCCGTTTCTCAGGAGCCTGGTGGCCAGTTTGAGCACAGAATGACTCATAGGATCTCATTCAGGGAATGGGGGGTTGTTACAAGGCGGTATGTTACGGAGCTTCCCATGAATATACCGCCCGTCTTAAAGCACACCGATCCTCCACCGTCATGGGATCACCCGTGGCAGCATGGGCCCGGCCCATGCAGCCCCCGGCGCAGTGAAGCCGGCCCGGGCATTCCTTGCAGGTCTCGAGTTCCAGAGAGCGCCGGCGGTTCAATTCGGGGAGTTGAGCCCATAGGGGCAGGGCTTCCAAAAGGGCCTCTTCTAAAGGACGATGATGAACGTCCAGCACTGCGAATTTGTCAAGCGGCAGCATGATGCAAGGATACAGTTTTCCTTCAGCGGTTATATAGGGCATTTCAATGCAGATACAGTTCCGGGTTGAAGGGGTTGTCCTTCCTTTGAACCATTCAATGGCAGCGATGTTCCCGATTTTATTGTAGGTTTCCTTGAACGCCGCATCGTCATGGTAGCGGGCCAACAGTTCCCTATACTGTGAAGGGGTGGGGAGCGAAAGCCCGTCGGCGCGTGCAGCCCGTCCCGCCTGAACCAGTGTGCCGCTCACAAGACGGCCGATCCCCAATTCATCGAGGAGTGTAAACAACCGGGGAAGCTCTCCAAAATTGTGTTGTGTCTCGGTAAATGCCACCTCGGTCTGTCTTGCCAACCCAGCTTCGGCCAGGAGTTTCAGTCCTCGAAATGCACGCACAAAACTCCCCCTCCCCCTCACTTGGTCATGGGTCTGCGCTGTGGCACCTTCAAGGCTTACCTGTATTATCAGGCCCTCAAAATCCATTGAACTAAGCGTCCCTGTCTCCACCTCGGTGAGCAAGGTGGCGTTTGTCTGTAGCCGGACGTGCTTTAACCCGGCCTGGGTGGCGGAAAATCGGAGGATCTCGAACCAGTCGGGATGGGTAAGGGGTTCACCCCCGGTAAGGCATACCTCTTCTATTCCCAGCTGAACAAACCCCTTTATTAACCTCCCGAGCGTATCCACGGGGACGGGACGGGCAGTTTCAAAGGAATCGCTCTCAGGCCAGCAGTGACGGCATCTGAGATTGCAGCCGCCGGTGATCATAAGGGTCAGAATCCTGGGAGGCGCCAGGCCGGCACGAGAGATATTTTCAAGTAGTTTCTCCATCTTTGTTGCTTTTTACCGACCATGTGGCCGATCTTTGAGTTCCCTGTTTGTATTCCCAGTCAGATTCCCTTGTGAGGAGTTTTGAGTGTAACCCGAGGGTTCACCGGATTAAAAGACAACTGCTTGATGCACTCCCACCACACACCCGATTGATAGGATGACTGTTCCAGGGAAAAATAAAAGAGAAAAGAGAAAGGGTTGAGACGCGGCCTCTTTATAAAATATTCCACCAGACCCGCAAGAATGTGCATACCCACACCTATTATGGAAGCGAGAAGGGATAACGGGGAAACCAGAATCGCCCAGCCCAGATAATAGCGTGATACAAAGGCGGAGCAGTGGTAAAAAAAGGCAAAATAACCCCGGATAACAGAGACTAGGAGTGCAGGGAATTTGACGCCAATGCCCCTTCCCTTGACCTTGTGCAATTTGTTTAAGGTATCCGCGAGAGTGATGATGCCGCAAAGGGCGAGCAGCGGAGGAAACGCAAAAACCGCCGTGAGGATGGCCATACTCCAAAACAGAGAGCACCCGAGTGGAAAGACCATTTCCTTTCTTCTCTGAAGGTGCAATCGCTGCAGCAGAGGCTCTGAAGTTCCATAGTCAAAGCGCCTGAGGCAGAAAGGGATCAGCTTGTTTCGGTGTTTGTGGTAGACCCTGCCAACCGGTCTGAATTCCACAGGGTACCCCGCATCCCCCATTCTCCAGCAAAAATCCACATCCTCCCCCACAAATAGCTCCTCCCTGAACCCTCCCAGCTTAAAAAAAACCTCTTTCCTTATCAAGAGATTACAGGAAGGGACATAAAAAAAAGGGTCATGTTCCCGCGAACTTCTGAACCTTGGTCCCATATTCAATGAAGACTTGACCTGCTCATAGCGGTCAAGGGGTTTCTCATTGAAATAGCTCTCCACAAGCCCCCCTGCGGCGCCCAGGGCAGGGTCCTTAAAGGCAGGGATCAATTCCTTCAACCACATGGGGTCTGCCAGACAGTCAGAATCCAAAAAGGCCAGGATGCTTCCCGTAGCCTTTTTGGCGCCAAGGTTCCGGCAAAAAGGCGCCTGTTTGTTCTCCTTTAAGGATAAGAGATGGGCCGGAAACCCGGAAACCATTTGAGCCGTATTGTCGGTGGAGGCGTCATCCACCACGATGATCTCCAGCTTTTTGGATGGGTATACGAGTTGAGCTAGCGAGTCAAGACACGCTTTGATCTCAAGAGGCCGGTTTCTAACGGGAATGATGATGGATACAAACGGATACTCAGAACTGAAAGAAGCCCCCTCCTGTTCCATGAAGCCTTTTCTCAGTAGATCATTCAGGAACAGTTCGATCCTGTCGGGGTCAGAACCGTTGACCAGGGGCACGATCTTTTCCAGGGGGACAAAGTCACCACCGGATAGGAGTTCACAGACCGGTTTCCAGGAAAGATGAAGGAACACGGCCTTTAATGGAAATTCAAGAATTAATTGAAAAGAACCGCCACTCTCGTGGTAGGCAACCCTTTTCGGGAGACGATAAGCCAGCGTTTTTAACTCATGATACATTTCATTTGTCAACCCTATTAAGTGCGTTATTCCTCTGTCTCCAGCTTTATCCCCAACTGACTCACGGCTTCTTCTACCGGCCTTTGCGAATATCCTCATGGGGCGTTGCGACGGCATACCAGGGTTTAAGTATTTCTGTCATGGTTCGCCTCCTGTTTCACCAACGGGTAGAAAGCGCACTCGATGCCTGGATTCCTCCACCACGACAACAGCGCCTTTTTCCAGTGCTTCTGAGGAATCTTCAAGGACCGTGGATAGCCGCTCAATTACATGGGGTGTTCGCGTATTTCTGAGGCGAAATAAGATGACGCTCGCCTTTTTCCCTTCAGTAAGAGCTGCTATCTCCGCAAAATCAAGATCAAAAGTGATAACGATTCGGTCCTCATTAATAGCCTTTTTGAATATTTCTCCATTCGGCATCCGGTGAAGGCCTTCGTCGCGTAAATGAGTTGCGTCGTGCTCTTGCTCCTGCAACCATCTCACAATGCGCACGTCAACACACATATCTGCAAGAAATCGCATGCCTTTACCCTTATTACTGCTGAGCTTCTATGGGATGGACTTCTTCCCGCGTAAGCCATGCGGCATATTCAAGGGACTGTTGAATATCCTCACGATGCAGATCGGGATAGCCTTCTAAGATTTCCTCGAAAGAAGCACCGTGTGCGATCTGTCCAACAATGACAGATACCGGAATCCGCATCCCGCGTATGCAGGCGCGACCCCCCATAATCGTTGAATTGAATGTGATTCGTTCAAACATCAGGATTTCCTCCCTTCAAGGGAATTAAACAATGAATCATCTCTCACTTCAACCTGTTTTCCCTCCATCCGAAGTGTTTCCCGCTCGCTCAAGAGGGCGTTCGTGAGCTTCCAGTCCTCTGTGTCTCTTGGCAGGACCTCGAACAGGGTCTATCCCGGTTTTGCTATGAAGTATCAATGGAATTAATCATTTTTCCACGAACAAAGAGTAGAAACTCCCGCAAGGCCATTGCAGGATCTTCACTTATAAAACTCTCAGTTACCTTCTTTAACAATATCAGAAAACTCAATCTCAGCGATTTTCCGTAAGCGTTCGACGTCCACCGGACTCATGACACAGCCTCAACAAGATCGTTGAGTTGGTCTTTCTTGTATTCCAGATGATCTAATCGCTGAAAGTCTTTCCATGTCCCGGCCTCTTCAAGGGTGCCATCCTTATAGTGGCTTTCCATTTCTTCGACACTATTAATGCCGTAACGACCCAGAATCTCAAACATTTCAGCGTTAACTTTGCGCAGTTGCTGCTCTAAAAAAGTGCGTAAACCATGTCTCAACAACATTTCTTCCGAAATCCTCAGATCATGAGCCACTTTACTAAGAATCGATTTGCTCTGTACTTCCATCAATAGCATCCTCCTTTCATGATATATCAAACAGCCCTTTTTCCGGTCCCGCAAGGAGTTTTCCCTCAATGCGAAGGGTTTCCCGCTCACTCAAGAGGGCATTCCTGAGCTTCCTGTCCTCTGTGTCCCTTGGCAGGACCTCGAACAGGGCCTGGGCAAGCTTCCAGAATGGGCCACGCTACTAAGGACTCACCTGTAAATCCCAAATTTGCTTTAATTCTTTACCAAGCAACTGCGGGTCCCTGCATACATGAAAACACCACTCACCAAGATCCCCCCAGTTATTCACCGCAGATACCCATCTTTTGGCTGCCGCATATTTGGCCTTTTCCTCATCAGTCTCATAGCCCTTTATTTCAATCATGAGAGTCCGTCCAACCTTTATCCGCACTAAATAACTTGGTTCCTATCCATAAATGATTCCAAAATATTTACATGAGATCACAAATCCAAATGATCGTTACAGGAATGGTATAAGATTTGAGGGACCCAATTAAATCAGGGCCCCGTCTCATTGGTATCCGAATCCGATGAACTTCTACTTAGTGTAACATCTAATTCAGATCGAAAGTCCTTGAGCTCATCATTCCGAATAAGCTGAAAAAACAGGTTGAAGGACTTAGGTGTTAAAAAATTGAACTGGTACTTGACAGCGATATCTGCCTTTAAAAGCCACTGATTAAGCCTTTCGAAATGTGCCTTTGCATATTCATATTTTTTCTGATTCTCCGGGGACGGGTCATTGATTTCGCTATCGTCTTTTATTTCAATGACATGGATGGTTTTGCCCTTTTTGATAAAAAAGTCAGGGCTGAATTCTCCTCTTTTCGGGTGCTCGCCTTTTTTCCATGCGTATTCAATAGCGTAAAAACGTTGAGGAGCATTCTTGAACCAGGCATCTAATGCCACCGCATTCTCCCGTT
>JADHXI010000108.1 GCA_016783065.1 Desulfobacteraceae bacterium
ATGTTTCAATGGGTCAACAATCCGAGAATGCACAGGAGATCAACACTGCCATGGTGAACCTCAGTCAAGAGCTGGGGCAGACCCTCGAGTCCTTGCGCGAGACTTACAGTGCCATTGAACAGTTAAATGAAGCAGCAGGAGGCCTTCAGGATGAGGTATCACATTTTAAGGTAGATGAAAATGGGTTGACGATCGAGGATTGAAAAAAACAAGAAGGATTGTTCTCAAAATCGCCAATCATCAATCGAAAACCTCCTATGGTTACAAAGGATCCCATGAAACCAACAAAAAATCTGGGGTATGGCTTCCTAATCATTTTATTCTTTGCGGTCATTGGCCACTCAACTGTCCTTGGGGAGTCAAGAGAACTGACACTGGCAGTAGGGTTGACCATACCGCCCTATAATATTCCAGAAACCAACTCCGGGATCGAGTTGGATATTGTGAGGGAGGCCTTAAAAGCTAAAGGGTACTCGATCAAGCCCAAATATGTCCCCTTTGCGCGACGCAATCTCGAACTCTCTAATCGCGAAGCAGATGGTGTCTTGACGATTAATACTGACTCAGGTATCGACAAAAAAATCAGGGATGCGTTTAACGAGGGGCTAAAAGAATTGCGAAGGACCGGACGTTATAATGAAATTGTAAAAAAATATCTCTCTCAAAAACAGGGGACGGGGGAATAGCCATGTACCAGTGGAGCATCGTTACAAAGATAGTAGCCTCTGCCTGTAGTATTGTGGCCGTCCTCATAATCTTGGGCGGCTTTGTCTTGATGAAGTTTGAGATAAACCTTGTCAACTCCTTCACGGATCAATATCTGGAAAAAATAAATCGTTCAATTGACGCGAGAGAGACTGAAGAGAAGGCATCTCTCCGAAAAAACGTGGAATTCAACGCAGAAATTTTGAGCGGCATCGGTGCTACTCACCTTTATAACCTTGATACCACGGAGATGAAACAGGCCTTGCGGCCATATATGAACTATAAAGAAATAGAGGCAATAAAGGTTTTGGATGAGAAAGGCAAACCCTTTGCCGCTGCCTGGCGCAACCCCAAAATTACCGTAGACGAGGCCCTTCCCAAGGATCTCAAGCTAAATGCCGGGCTGTCCATTCTTGTGGACTGTGTGCGTGACGGCGGAAAAATAGGAACTTTTCGAGTCTATTACACCCAATCGCCCCTCACCAAAAGGATCCGGTCCCTCAAGGAAAAGGCCTCCTCAGAGGCAAGTCTCTTTCGAAAAGCCTCCCGCTCCCGTCTCGATCGTGCGCTTGTGAGTCAAAGCATAGGCGTCCTTGTTATTCTTTTTGTACTGGTAATCTCTTTGATTATCTTTTTGAGGGCCCTTGTCCTCAAACCCCTCAATGAGGTATCAAACACCGCTCGCAAGCTGTCCGACTTTGATCTTACCGTGAGCGTAGATACAAAAAGAAAAGATGAGATCGGGAGGCTGCTCGCCGCAATAAATGAGATGGTCCAGTCTTTTAGGAGTGTCGTTGGCCAGGTTCAACGTTCCGGGATTCAGGTGAGTTCTTCGTCTACGGAGTTGGCTGCCACTGCCAGGGAGCAGGAAGCCACCATGACCAAGCAGGTGGAATCCACAAACGTAGTGGTAAGGTCTGTGGAGGATATCTCCCATGTTGCCACAGACCTGGTGGATACCATGCAACAGGTGGCATCCATGTCCCAGGAGACCGCCGGTTTTGCCAGCAGCGGGCAGGAGGATCTGGCCCGTATGGAAGAAACCATGTACAACATGGAGAACGCCTCCAAATCCATATCCGGCAGGTTGGAGACCATCAACGAGAAAGCGGAAAATATTACAACGGTAGTAGACACCATAACCAAGGTGGCCGATCAGACAAACCTGCTGTCGTTAAACGCGGCCATTGAAGCGGAAAAGGCCGGAGAGTACGGACGGGGGTTTCAGGTGGTAGCCCGGGAGATCCGGAGACTGGCTGACCAGACGGCCGTTGCGACGCTGGATATTGATCAGATGGTCCAGGAGATGCAGTCTGCGGTATCCGCGGGTGTTATGGAAATGGACAAGTTCATCGCGGAGGTGAGACACAGCGCCGAAAACGTCGGCAAGATAAGCGCCCAGTTGACACGCATCATAGAGCAGGTGCAGGCCCTCTCTCCCAGTTTTGAAGATGTGAACGTGGCAATGGGCAATCAATCCGAGAACGCCCAGGGGATCAACACGGCCATGGTGAACCTCAGTGAAGAACTGGGGCAGACCCTGGAGTCCTTGCGTGAGACTTACAGCGCCATCGAACAACTAAAAGATGCGGCAAAAGGTCTGCAGGATGAGGTATCGCGCTTTAAGGTAAGCTAAGTAGTCTCTGAACGAAAACCTCGAAATGAAAACGAACCCTACATCAATCATGAGGTTTTAGTGAGTTTGAATTAATTCCATTAATCCAAAATCTAAAATCGTGCCTGAACAGAGTTTTCGTTCAGGCACTAAGTAGGATTATAAGGATAAGGTATGCTGGTATTATTCTTTTATCTGGGAGATGTAAAGTACAGCATCAAGTGTGAAAAGGTGAGAGAGGTAGCCCCCATGGTCACACTTAAGAAGGTACCCAATACCCCTGAATACTTTGCCGGGCTTTTCAACTACAGGGGTATGGTCGTCCCGGTAGTCGATTTGTGCCAGTTAATCCAGGGACGTCCCTGTGAGATGAGGCTCAGCACCCGGATAATACTTGTGGATTATCTGAAAGATGACCATACCCCTTACGTCCTTGGTCTCATGGCGGAGAGGGTTACCGAGGCTGTGAGAAGATCGGAAGACGTTTTTTTGTCTCCCGGTATCAATATGGGTGAAGCCCCTTACCTGGGAGGCATTGTGATGGAAGAGAAGATGATGATTCAGCATATAGATTTGGATCTCTTGCCGGAGAGCTTCAACTTTCTTCCCATGCTTCAAAATGGTCTCGACAATGCTCAGGAACAACATTGAGTCATCATTGGAAAAAAAGATTGGCCTATCTGCAGAGTCTCTCGGTCCCGAAACCATTGAGAAGGCAATGCAGCTTCGCATGCGCGCCTGCGGGTTGACAGAGCCTGCGGGATATCTACGTCTTCTCAGGACATCACCGGGCGAATGGGCGGAACTGATAGAAGCAGTGGTGGTTCCGGAAACATGGTTCTTTCGAAACAGAAAATCCTTTTCCTATCTGGGCAGTTATGTGAAACGCAAATGGCTGCCGAAGCATAAAAACGGCGTGCTTCGGGTCTTGAGTTTAGCCTGCTCCACAGGTGAGGAACCTTACTCCATAGCCATGGCACTGCTAGATGCAGGCCTGTCGGAGAAACATTTCCGTATCGTTGCATTAGATATAAGCAAGAAGGCCCTTGAGAAGGCAAGGATCGGGCACTATGGTCCTGAATCCTTTCGAGGGAACGATCTATGGTTTCGGGGAAGGTATTTTGAGGCAACACCCCAGGGCTATCGGTTGCACCCCCACGCCATGGAAACTGTTCAATTTGTGAGGGGAAACATACTGGAAGGACAGTTTTTGTCAGGAGATGTGCCATACGACATTGTCCTTTGCCGCAATCTGTTGATCTATCTGACTCCTTCGGCAAGGAAAAGAGTCATGGAAGTTATTGATCGGTTGCTGGCAAAAACAGGTGTCTTTTTTGTAGGACATGCTGAGCGACCGCTTGTTATTGCCTCCGGATTCCAATTGATACGTGAGGCAGGGGTTTTCGCCTTTGACCGGGCAGTTGAGTCAACTCTACCAAAGGAACCTGTAAAACCCAGGTCCCGGATCAGGTTCGAAAGGAGACACCATACACAGGAAAATTCCCCACTCAGACGTAGCACTGATATTGCCTCCGCCTCCCCCCATAAGCCTCCTCCTGTGGACTCTAAACCCTATCCCATAAGGGACCGAAGACAGCCCGCTACTGAAGACGGGGGATTGCTTGACCAGGCACGAAGACTGGCGGATAAAGGTGCTTTGGAAGAAGCTACCAGTTTGTGCGACAAGGTCCTGGACCAAGACATGGCCCAGGTCCAGGCCCATTACCTGAGGGGACTTATATCCTTGGCCATGAACAATGAAAGGGATGCAGAGGAGTGGCTGAACAAAACGCTCTACCTTGACCCCGAACACCACGATGCCTTGAATCACCTGGCACTTATTGTGGAACACAGGGGTGACCGGGAAAAATCAGCACAATTGCAGCAACGGGTGAAACGTATTCGCCAGAAAGAGGACATTCATTGAAGGACCTGGTTATCCTAAAAGAGGAGAATTGCTGGAAGCGAATCGGGGTATGGGGACGGGAAATCCCTCGATGCCCGGAACTCAAGCGGGTTATTCACTGCCGTAATTGCGAGGTCTTTACCCAGGCTGGAAGAAACCTCCTGGAACGTGATCTTCCCGAAAAATATAAGGAGGAATGGACCCAGGTACTGGTCGCAAAAAAGGAAGAAGAATTCCCGGGGACCTTGTCCGCTGTCATTTTTCGCATACAAGGAGAATGGCTCGCACTCCCGTCCCGGGTGTTTGCCGAGATAATCGATCCAGGTCTTGTGCACACCGTACCACACAGAAAAACCCATGCACTCCTGGGTGTGATAAACGTACACGGCGAAATCCAATTATGCGTTTCGCTCCAGAGACTGCTGGGCTTGGAGTCAGAGGAGTCCTTCGAGGATGAGAACCGGAAAAGGTACGAAAGGATGATGGTGGTAAATAAGGACGGTGAGAAATGGGTATTCCCGGTTGACGAAATCCACGGAATTCATCATGTCCGCCCAGAACGTTTCCAGAACGTTCCTGTCACCGTCGCCAAAGCCAAATCGACTTTTACCAGGGGAATCTTTGGGTGGGATGATAAATATGTGGCCTTCCTGGACGATGAACTGCTGCTTTATACGCTGGCAAGGAGCATTCAGTGACTATGGGGAATGGACAAGACTTGATGGATTCTTCCATGCTGGATCTTTTCCGCACCGAAGTGGAAACGTATGTCACGATTCTAAATGACGGTCTGCTGGCGTTGGAGAACGATCCATCTGCCACCGATAAGCTGGAGGCATTGATGCGTGCTGCACATTCCATCAAGGGTGGGGCTCGTATCGTGGAACTGGATCAGGCCGTAAAGGTGGCCCATTCCATGGAAGACTGTTTTGTTGCCGCGCAGAAAGGGCAGATCTCTCTGGGATCGAATCAAATCGATATCCTCCTCAAAAGTGTCGATATCCTCTCACGGCTCTCCGAGGCCCTCGGGGAAGGCATACAGGATTGGCTAACCCGACATAAGGCAGAAATTGACCAAGTGGTTTCCGTCACCGAAAGGATACTGAAGCTGGAAGATAATGGACCCTCCGCACCCCCTGCCGGAGACCCTGTTTCACCTGCACCGGACAAACCGGAACAGACGGCAGCAGAGGGAAAGACGGTCATCGCTGATGTGTCCATGTTAGATCTCTTTAAAACCGAAATGGAAACGTATGTGGCGATTCTGAATGACGGTCTGCTGGCGTTGGAGAACGATCCATCTGCCACCGATAAGCTAGAGGCACTGATGCGTGCCGCACATTCTATCAAGGGGGGGGCTCGTATCGTTGAACTGGATCAGGCCGTAAAACTGGCCCACTCCATGGAAGACTATTTTGTTGCGGCGCAGAAGGGGGAAGTCTCTCCTGGTTCGGACCAAATCGATATTCTCCTCGAGGGTGTCGACAGTCTCTCCCAGATCTCGGAGGCCCTCGGGGAAGGCATACAGGACTGGTTAACCCAGCATAAGTCAGAAATCGACCAGGTGAACATCAACTTGTCTGCGATCCTAAAAGGTGAATTGCCGAAACCTGAACGGCCCGAAGTCGTTTCCCGGGCTCCGGAACAATCTCCACCGTCGCCTCCTTCTTTGAAACCATCCGATGATCCTGCGCTGGTCCCTCTGGATGATAAACAGGAAAAAGCGATTAGCGAAACGGTAGGCGAAGCCAAACCATACCACGGAGACTCGAAGGACAAAGACCGCATGGTACGGGTTACGGCGGGAAAGATCGAACGTCTTATGGGGGAGGCCGGAGAAGTGGTGGTGAGTGCCCGTTGGCTCCCCCCATTTTCCGCTTCTCTGCTGGACCTGAAGAAAAATCATATCGAAATGTTTAACATCCTAGAAAACCTACGAGAAGTCCTGGAACAGAAGGAAGAGGATGAATATACCCAGGAATTATTGTTCAATGCAAGGGAAAAGGCCAAGGAGTGCAGTCTCCATTTGGCTGATAGATTAAACGAGTTTGACATGTTTACGACAACCTCCGCCACCCTCTCGGACCGTCTCTACCACGAAGTTATTGGCGTTCGTATGCGACCCTTTGCAGATGGTGTTGGTGGTTTCCCCCGGATGGTTCGAGATCTGGCCAAGGAGATGGGAAAAAAGGTCAAATTTGAAATCGCCGGAAGATCTACAGAAGTGGATCGAGACATCCTGGAAAAGCTGGATGCCCCCCTAAACCATCTCTTGCGCAATGCCGTAGATCACGGCATCGAGCCCCCAGAAGAGCGCATAGCCGCTGGAAAGCCAGAGACGGGAAAGCTGCGTTTGGAGGCCATTCATCGTTCGGGAATGCTTATGATTACGATCGCTGATGATGGACGCGGAATCGATTTGGATCGGCTTCGGCAAAAGATATTGCGCAAAGAGATGGCTACCCCCGAAATGGTAGACAAGTTGGCGGAACATGAACTCATGGACTTCCTGTTTCTCCCAGGCTTTTCCACCGCGGATAACGTTACGGAAATATCAGGACGTGGCGTTGGCCTGGATGTAGTCCACAATATGGTTCATGAAGTGGGAGGGGTTGTGCGTGCCGTATCTAATCCCGGTGAAGGCCTAAGCTTTCATCTGGAATTGCCGCTGACACTCTCTGTGGTCCGTACCTTCCTGGTGGAGATAGGCGGAGAGCCTTATGCATTTCCCCTGGCCCGCATTGACAGATGCCTGATACTCTCCCAAGATGATATCCAGACGGCGGAAGACCGTCAGTATTTCCAGTTTGATAATGACAATATCTCACTGGTAAATGTACACGACGTGCTGGGCACCAAAGAGCCCGAACAGCAAGAAGATCAATTTCATGTGGTGGTGGTAAGCGACAGGCGAAACTCTTACGGCCTGTTGGTTGATCAATTCTTGGGAGAATACGATTTGGTGGTAAGGCCTTTAGACCCCCGGCTGGGAAAGGTCCCTGATATTAGTGCGGTGGCGGTAATGCTGGATGGTTCTCCTGTCCTCATCTTTGATGTGGAGGATCTGGTGCGGTCCATTGATAACCTGTTGGCAGGGAGACGGTTGCGTAAGGTAGGCGGTCCAACGGGCAGGATTGGGGGAAAAGAACAGAAATCTGTCTTGGTGGTGGACGATTCCATCACGGTACGTGAAATGGAACGAAAATTGTTAGAGAACAAAGGCTACCGGGTTGAAATAGCCGTTGACGGGCTGGATGGCTGGAATGCCGTACGTACCAGTAACTTTGACCTGATCGTGTCCGACGTGGACATGCCCAGAATGAATGGCATAGAACTCATAACGAACATCAGAAGCCATTCTGTCCTAAAATCACTCCCCGTGATAATCATATCTTATAAAGATAGAGAGGAAGACCGCCTGGGAGGCCTTCAGGCTGGTGCCAATTACTATCTGACCAAAAGTAGTTTTCAGGATGATTCTTTTATTAACGCGGTTGTTGATCTTATTGGGGAGCCCTGATTGTGAGGATCGCGATTGTCAATCACCTGAGGTCAGCAGTGGAGGGGCTGCGGAAAATCATACTCAGTGTTCCAGGACGTGAGGTATGCTGGGTGGCCCAAAATGGTGCTGAGGCCGTACGGAAATGTGTCGCCGACAAGCCCGATCTCATTTTGATGGACGTGATTATGCCCAAGGTTGACGGCGTTGAGGCCACACGGCGGATAATGAGTGAATCTCCGTGTCCGATTCTGGTGGTGACCCCCACCGTGGATGGTAACGCCGGGAAGGTCTTTGAGGCAATGGGCCATGGGGCCTTGGACGCCATCAATACACCCCTAATGGGAAACGATCCCGTGGCCCGAAAAAGCAGAGAGGCACTCCTAAAAAAAATTGAAATGATTGGCAAACTGGGAGGAGTTACCTCTAAGGCTCCCACCCCCAAGCTCACCCGCCGGATTTCACGGGAACACGTTCCACCCTTAATCGTTATCGGCTCCTCCACCGGTGGACCCAAGGCACTTGCGGAAGTCCTTTCGCGCCTTCCGGCAGGCCTGGACGCAGCCATAGTCATTGTGCAACATGTGGACGGGGCCTTTTCCGCTGCGCTGGCCGATTGGCTTGACCAGCAAACCCCCTTGAGGGTGAAGCTGGCGCCAGGGGGAGGCAGGCCAAAGAAGGGAACCGTCTTTCTGGCCGGAACCGGAGAGCATCTGGTGCTTACACCTGACCTTAGATTCTCTTACACACAGGAACCCCGTAGCAGCAATTACCGGCCCTCGGTAGACACCTTTTTCAAGAGCGTCGCCGATCATTGGCCGGAAAAATGTGTTGCTGTTCTTTTGACGGGGATGGGTCGGGATGGCGCCGAAGGGCTGGCCGTCCTGCGCCAGGCAGGCTGGCACACCATGGCCCAGGATGAGGAAACCAGTATCGTATACGGTATGCCCAAAGCGGCCAAGGAACTTGGATCTGCCGTCGAAATCCTGCCCGTAGGAAAAATCGCTTTGGCCATCCGCCGATTTCTTCAGAAACCCTCCGCGGGAACACTTTGATGATGAACAGGATCGCGTCATGACCGAGATCAAGGAAAATATCATAACTGACTCTGTCTCTTTAACCCACCATCGGATCACAGTACTCCTGGTGGATGATCAAGCCATAGTAGGTGAGACGGTTCGCCGGATGCTGGCAACCGAGCAGGATATTGATTTCCATTTCTGCCAGGACCCAACCCAGGCTATCAAGATGGCTAACAGGATTTCCCCCACGGTAATCCTCCAGGACCTGGTTATGCCTGAACTCGACGGGCTGACACTTGTAAGATATTTTCGTGCCAGCCAGTCCACCCGGGACGTACCACTAATTGTCCTGTCAAGCAAAGAAGAGGCGGTAACGAAAGCCGAGGCTTTCGCTCTGGGTGCCAACGACTATATGGTCAAACTGCCGGATCGACTCGAAGTTGTTGCACGCATCCGCTACCACTCCAAGGGCTACATCAACCTGTTAGAAAGAAATGAGGCATACGTGCAACTGGAAAAGGCCAACCGTTTTATTCGTAAAACATTCGGCCGCTATCTGTCAGATGACATCGTCAACAGCATACTGGAATCGCCCGAAGGCGCTGCTTTAGGGGGAGAAAAACGTTTTGTAACGATTATGATGACCGATCTCAGAGGGTTCACCTCCATCGGTGAACGGCTCCCTGCCGAGGAGGTGGTAGGTATTATCAATATCTATCTGGAGACCATGACCGAGATCATCCTGAAGTACCAAGGCACTATCGACGAGTTTATAGGTGATGCCATCTTCGTTATTTTCGGTGCGCCCATCCTGAGAGACAACGATGCCAAGCGCGCTGTGGCCTGCGCCACTGAAATGCAGATCGCAATGGCCGAGGTCAATGAAAGGTGCAGGGAAAAAGAATACCCGGAAGTGGAACAGGGTATCGGTATCAATACGGGCCAGTTGGTGGTTGGCAACATCGGTTCAAAAAAAAGGATGAAATACGGTGTAGTGGGCCGTAACGTGAACCTCACCGCCAGAATAGAATCTTACTCGGTGGGCGGTCAGATCTTGATTTCTGAAACCACCATGGAGGAATGTGGCCCCGCCCTGAGGATAGACGATCAGATGGAAGTCATGCCAAAGGGTGTCAAGAAACCAATCACCATTTACGAAGTGGGGGGGATTGGGGGCGAGTTCGATCTCTTCCTCCCCGAGAAGAAACCCCTTGAACTGGTGGAACTAGTGGAACCGCTGACTGTCCAGTTTGTTCTTCTTTCGGGAAAACATGCGGGCAAAGACTCGCATGAGGGCAGGATGACCAAGATGGTAACCAGTGCAGTAGAAATACAGGCCGAGGTGGAAGCCCACAAGTTGGACAACCTCAAGATCTCATTGTTTGACAGCGATGGAAAGGAGATCACCGCAGATCTATATGCCAAAGTCACCGAAGCGTTCCCTGGTCACCCCAACACCTTCAGGGCCCATTTCACCTCGGTTCCACCCGAGGGCGGAGATTTCATAGAAAGGATCCTGGCTTCGAATCGTAAAGAATAAGTACATGAAAATAAAATTCATCGGGGTTGGGTCTGCCTTCACAACCCCAAAATATTATCAATCTAATATGTTGATCCTTGCCAGAAGCGGCAAGAAGATGCTTGTCGATTGCGGCAGTGATGCGAGATTTGCCTTGAGTGAATGTAATATTCACAACCTCAATCTCTCCCAGGAAATCGACGCGGTGTATATCTCCCACCTTCATGCCGATCACATCGGCGGCATGGAATGGCTGGCGTTTAACACATATTTCTGTCCGAAGAGAGTGATACCGAAGCTTTTCATGGAGGAAAGGCTCATGCACGATATGTGGAATCATTCTCTCAAGGGAGGGTTGGGCCGCATTGAGGGGAAAAAAATGAACCTCTCAGACTATTTTGACTGTCGGCCCCTGGCAAATGGCGACTCATTCCTTTGGGAAGGGATAAAGTTCAAGCTGGTTCAGATGCCACACGTCATCTTAGACGAAAACGGCCACTGCAGTTTCGGTCTCCTGATAAAGGAGGCCGAATATGAGGGACCGGCTGTGTTTGTTACGATGGATACCCAGTTTCAGCCCGAGGTGGTCTCCAGGATCGGCGAAAAGGTGGTGGCCATCTTTCACGATTGTGAAACCTCGCCTTTCAAGTCCATTATCCACACCCATTACGACGATCTCTGTACCCTCCCCAAGACCCTGAAAAAAAAGATGTGGCTTTACCATTATCAGCCCGATCCCGATTGCCAGCCGGAGGCGGACGGTTTTAAGGGATTTGTAGCAAAAGGACAGGAATTTGAGTTTACTGAAAAATGACAGGTAACTGCGCTCAAAGCGTATAGGGGAGTAATGAGTAACCCGTCTCAAGAACCGCCGGAACTCTCAACGGGCTTTACAAAACATGCCATAACCGTATTGCTGATCGATGATCAGGCGATTATCGGTGAGGCAGTCCGTCGTATGCTATCCGACTTCCCGGATATTGCCTTTCATTATTGTCAGGACCCCACAAAGGCCGTCCAAATGGCCTGTGATATATCTCCAACGGCCATCCTGCTGGACTTGGTTATGCCCGAGATTGATGGCCTGACCCTGGTAAAGTTCTTCCGTGCCAATGAGAAGACGCGCAATATTCCCTTGATTGTCCTTTCTACCAAAGAGGAACCCGACACCAAGGCTGAAGCCTTCGCATTGGGGGCCAACGACTATTTGGTCAAACTGCCTGACAAGATCGAACTGATTGCCCGAATCCGATATCATTCAAGTGGATATATCCTGCGCTTACAACGCAATGAGGCATACAAAGCACTAGTGACAAGCCAGGAGGCGCTCACCAATGAATTGAACCAGGCTGCCGAGTATGTTCGCTCTTTGCTGCCGCCCCCGCTTAATGGGGATATCAAAACCGACTGGATTTTTGTCCCCTCCACATCCCTGGGTGGCGATTCCTTTGGTTATCATTGGATAGACGATGAACATTTTGCGATGTATCTGTTGGACGTATGTGGGCATGGGGTGGGCGCCGCCCTCCTTTCCATATCGGTCATCAACGCCTTACGCTCTCAATCATTGCCCGCTGAAGACTTTAGAGATCCCGGCCAAATATTGGCGACCCTTAATGATGTCTATCCAATGGAAAAGCACAACAATATGTTTTTCACGATCTGGTATGGAATTTACAATAAGAAACAAAGGGACCTGGTTTATGCCAGTGGAGGGCATCCTCCCTCTATTGCAATAGCAGGGAACTCATATGAGGCAAGTGAGACGGTCCTTCTTCGTTCTGACGGAGTCGCCATAGGTGCAATGCCCGGGATCAAGTACCATAATAGCCGCTTCAAATTGAAGCCCTTTACCAGGCTCTACATTTACAGCGATGGGGCCTATGAGATAACAACCCCTGAGGGCAAGATGTGGAAACTGGAAGACTTTGTGGATGTCATAAGTAGACTCACCACTAGAGCAGGTTCAACAGTAAATGACATTATTACGGAGGTCAGGGAAGCGCAGGGGGTAAATACATTTGAGGATGATGTCTCTCTGGTGGAGTTTGACTTTTGGCAAGATAAAGAGGATTTAAAATGAGGCTAGAAGTGGTCCATATGCGAATCAATATTTTATTTTGTAAAAGTGATACTTAGTGCAAGGATTGTTGACCCGAAGGTGATGACAAATTTCAAGAAATTCTGACCATAGTGTTTCTTTTCCGAAGGCCAAAATCATTGGTTCACTGGTAATCCTGAAACCCGATTTTTCGACGGGAGAACTTTCGATCGAATACCCTGCTACGGCTGTGATATAAATCCACAAAAATATGGTCCAATAAACGAAAATTTCGTTTTTATTTTTTGGTGTAACGAGGAGGGCGGGTGATGAAAGGTGTCATTTTCAATCTTTTGGAATCCTTGGTTATCGATAGGTTTGGTGATGAAATTATGGAGGAGATATATGAGAAAGCCGAGTTCTCTGCAGATGCCCCCCCGTTTATCGGCCCTGAAACATACCCTGATTCAGATTTAATCGCCATTGTTTCTTTACTTTCAGAAAAATCAAACCTTCCTGTTGATGATCTAATTTATGAATTTGGCAAATACATGTTACCGGTATTGGCGGACAAGTATCCTGTTTTTTTTCAGGATGTTGAATCCCCCATTGAATTTTTAAAAAGTGTTAACGATATCATCCATGTAGAGGTTAAGAAGCTTTTTGATGGCGCTACCCCGCCATTGGTAACGGTTGCAAATGTCAATCAAAATCAGGCTGAGATCCACTATGCTTCTGAAAGAAAATTATGTAGATTGCTGGAAGGGCTTCTGGAGGGGACGGCCGATCATTTTGATAAGAATATATCGTATCACCACAAACAATGTATGAAAGATGGGTTCGATGATTGCATTCTCAATATCGAATTTAATGAACCGGTTCCTCGATAATGGATGAAATAAAATTACTAAAAACAAAGCTTGAGCGGGAGCTGAAGGCAAGAAAAAGAATTGAAGAGCTGTTAGAAACCCGAACAAGGGAACTGTATCTCGCCAAAGAAAAAGCCGAAGCCGCTTCACGGGCCAAATCCGAATTCCTTGCCAACATGAGTCACGAAATCCGCACACCCATGAACGCTGTTATCGGTTTTAGCGATATGCTTCTCGACAGTCCACTGGATAAAGACCAGCTTGATTATGCCAAAACCATTAAGCGGAGCTGTGACAGCCTGCTCTCTTTGATCAATGATATCCTTGATTTCTCCAAGATCGAGGCGGGGGAGTTGGATTTTGAGGATATTGATTTTGATCCGGAACTACTTGCCTATGGTGTCTGTGAAGACATTCGCCCCAGGATTGGATCCAAACCGATAGAGATCCTTTGCC
>JADHXI010000109.1 GCA_016783065.1 Desulfobacteraceae bacterium
TGCAAGAATAAAGAGGTGATACCACAGTCCGGCATATTGCAGCACCAGGACGAGGGGTACAGCGGCCAGGGACCCAAAGGTCCCTGACACCACAGGGAAAAGACCCGCCCCAAACCAGGTGGATAAGATCAGGGCAGTCTTTCCTGAAGGACCGGATTGTCTAAAGATCTCTTTTAAGGACAAGCTATCAGGTTGAGGCCTTGGCATCAGGCAGGTATTGGATTTATGTATCAGTTCTACCTATTGATTCAAACTCATGACCCAGGAAAAAATCTCCTTCAAAGGGCGGTTGTTCTCTAAGGCAATCTTCCGGCAAACCTCATATTCCGGCAGAAAAAAAGAGGATCCATCGCTGTTTACGGCCTTCTTGGCCTTGATCTTTCCCCAGGGACTGTCCACCTCCACCACGGAGCGAGTCAACACCTTTCTCTGGCTGTATCGGAATCGAATGCCAAGGGTCGTGCTTTCTTTGAAAAGGATCTCCATCAAGACATCCTTTTGATCGGGTCGGCCAATGACCTGGACCTGAACCCCGGGTCTCCCCTTCTTCATCTGAACGGGGAAAAAGACCACATCCAGCCCCCCCGCATCAAACAGCCGCTCCATGAGATATCCTAAAACCTCAGGGCTCGTATCATCCAGATTCGTCTCCAGGACAACCACCGTGTCCACATCTGTTTCATCCTGTTGATGACCAATGAGTATTCTCGCCAAATTGGGTCTGTCCGGGAGATCCCGTTTACCAACCCCATATCCGATGTCGTGAATAACCATCGAAGGCATCGGCCCGAAAGATGTGGCCAGCCCCTTCACCAGGGCCGCTCCGGTGGGTGTGACCATTTCATGGGGAAGGCCCGAGTCAAATACAGGGACATCTTTCAACAGGGCAGCGGTGGCGGGTGCGGGAATCGGTATCCTTCCATGGGATGACACCACAAAACCCGATCCGAGGGGAAGGGACGACACGAAGAGCGCCTGAATCCCCAGACGTTCAACACCATATACGGCCCCCACAATGTCTACGATCGAATCTACGGCGCCTATTTCGTGGAAATGGACCTCTTCGGCCGGAAGGTTATGGACCTCCCCTTCGACCCTTGCCAGGTCTTCAAATATCTGAACGCTCTTTTCCTTGACCGTGTCAGTAAATTGACCCTGCTCAATGATTTCCCGGATTTCCCTAAGGCCCCTCGGCGGTTGTTCCTCATCCTCTGGTATGACCACAAACCGTGTACCAAAGATATGTTTTCGATCCTCCCGGAACGTATCCAACCGAAAGCCTTTGAGTGGCAGTGTCCCAAGATGCCCTGAGAACTCATCAAAGGGAAGTCCCGAATCCAGCAGTGCGCCAAGGAACATGTCACCACTGATCCCCGAGAAACAGTCAAGATAGGCTATCTTCATCTATACTCTCATAGTTTCCAAACGCTACAGGACTTCTGCGATGAGCTCAGAAATATCTTTTATTTCGATCTCATCTTCCTTATTCACCGTCTTGCGACTGTCCTCCAACATGGAGATGCAGTATGGGCAGGCCGTAGCAAGGATGGGCGCCCCGGTCTCACACGCCTCGTGTATCCTCAGGTCTGAAAACCGCCATTCGGGCTTGGTCTCCATCCACAGACGACCTCCTCCGGCACCACAGCAAAGGCTCTCCTTCCTGTTCCGGTTCATCTCCACCAGGTTGCCACCGGTCACGGCTGAAATCAATGCGCGGGGCTCATCATAGACCTCACTGTGCCGCCCAAGGTAGCAGGGGTCGTGATAGGTGGCTTTGCTGTCCAACGTTCCTGACAACTTAAGCTCCCCTGCCTCAAGAAGGCCCGCCAACAACTGGGTGTAGTGGATCGCCTCAAACTCTCCGCCCAGGTCGGGATACTCCTGGGTAAAGGTGTAGAAGCAGTGGGGCGATGTGGTAATGACCTTTTTGACTCCTTTGTCTTTGTAGAGACTGATGTTCTTCCCAGACATGCTGCCAAAAAGCTCCTCGTCCCCGATCTTCCTCACCGACTCGGCGCAGCAGCTCTCTTCCTCACCGATTACACCGAAGCTAACACCGGCGGCCGAAAGGACCTTGCTCATGGCCTTGGCAATTTTCCGGCTCCTTGCGTCATAGGCTGACGTACAACACACGAACAGCAGATATTCCTTATCTTCCCCGTAGGTTGGGACATCGAGGCCTTCCATCCAGTCCGTCCTTTTTTCTCTCGGTTCCGACCATGGATTCCCGTTGCTGTGGACACTTCCGGTGGTCGTTCGGAGGACACCGGGTATGGCGCCTGTCTCGGCGATCATCGCCCTCATGGCCTTTACCACATCGATGATGGTTACTCCCCGGGGGCATCTCAACACGCACTTATTGCAGGTGGTGCATCCATAGAGGATGTCATCAGACTCATACCCTTCAACACCCAGCTGGGCCATCCTGATCAAACGCCGAACATTGAAGGGACCCTCCACGATACGCCATGGGCAGGAACCGGCGCACATGCCGCACTGCATACAGAGATTCAGCTTTTCAGCGCCCATTGCCACCAAGGCCTCATTCACTTCATAAAACGGGGTTAACGCTTCCATATTATCAACGACTCCTTGCAGTATAAGAATAATCCAAAATCGTCTTCCGGTCAGGACCTCAAAAAGAATGTGATTTTTTTAACAAACCCCCCTTTTAATGTCAACATCGGAATCCCTCCGTTTACTCAGATGATGCAAGCATAATTGAGTCTTATTCGCTGAAAGGCTCTTCCTTTCGGAAATCGGGCAAAAACAGAGACGCACCCCGACCATTTTTGGGAGGTTTTTCAGGAAATTGCACAAAGAGATGTTCGAAACCAAGCTCCTTTGCGTGGATGTAGACCCGCTGGAACTCCTTTTCTCTAACTGCCCGATTCATTACCTCTTCACTTTGGGGCAAGACAGGATGGTATTGAGACATGAGACTGACAGGGAGCCCCCTCCCGAATTCCACAAGAAGAGCGGTTAGGGCATTGACTGAATTCTCCACATTTCCGGGGAGGATCAGGTGTCTGATCAAAACGCCTTCTCCGGCAAGGTCCAGGGGATCTCTTTGATCCCACCAACGGTTTCTCCCATTTGACTTTACAAAAAAACCGTTCTAGTATTCCGTCCACCTGTGGGATTTATGATTGTGGATTGTTGCCGGCCATGGGGCAATTCACCTTGTGCATACCCTGCCTTTGTTGGTCTTCCCGTTTATTTGTATGACCAGCGGATCCGGACCGAGCAGGGCGGGGCCAGTGATTTGGATTACGTTTGAACGAAAGGAGCGTTTTATGGGAAAGAGAACACTAAGGACGAAACTGTGTGACTTGCTGGGGATTGAATACCCGATCCTGAGCGCCGGTATGGGACCCACTTTGATCGGAGAAAAGACCGGAGCGCCGGTGGAACTGGTCGTGGCCGTCTCCGAGGCAGGGGGTCTGGGGGTCCTCGGTGGGAGCGGGTTTACGGTGGATGAGCTTCGGGACGCCATCCGGGAGATCAAGTCCCTGACAGACAAACCATATGGGGTTGACCTTCTCCTGCCAAAACGCCTGGCCACCCGTGAAGGCATGGAACCGGGAAGTGCCACTGAATTGCCACTCAGCCAGGTCCTGGAGATGCTGCCAAAGCCGCATCTTGAATGGTTCAAAAAAGTAAAAGAGGAATTGCAGCTTCCGGATACGGATGTCATGCTGAAATTGAACACCACCACCATGCTCCCCAAAGAGTCTATTCAGGTGTGTATTGAGGAGCGGGTGCCCCTCTTTTGCGCAGGCCTTGGCAATCCCGGTTTTATGGTTGAAGACGCCCATGCCGTGGGGATGAAAGTTCTCGGGATTACGGGAAATGTAAAGAATGGGCGTCGCATCGCCGAGTCAGGCGTGGATCTCCTGGTAGCCCAGGGCCACGAGGGAGGTGGACATACGGGCAGGATCGGAACCATGGCATTACTGCCCCAGGTCATCGACGTGGCTTCACCCGTCCCGGTTCTGGCCGCCGGTGGCATCGGAGACGGCCGAGGGCTTGCGGCATCGTTGGCCATGGGGTGTATTGGTGTATGGGTTGGCACACGTTTTCTGGCCACAGACGAAGGGGGGGCTCTGGATGTAAATAAAGAGCGCATCCTCACCTCCGTCGATGAAGGAACGCGTGTCAGTACGGCCTACACGGGTAAAACCTTGCGGGCGAGCCTCAACAAATTCCACCGGCTCTGGGACGAATCAGGTCTTGATCCCATTCCTTTCCCGAACCAGGTTCTGCTTTCTTCTGCACTCCTGTGGAGTTTCATCAAAGCCGATAAACTCGACTATGTGGGGGGTCTTGCGGGACAGGTCTCAGGGCTTATCCATGAAATCAAACCGGCCCGGCAGGTCCTGGAAGAAATGGTGGAAGAGGCCGTGGATATCCTCACCAGAAAGCTGCCGGAAGAGGTGGTTATCAAATAGCGGCGCCCGCGATCTGATCTCCCGGGATGCCCTACAACCCGGCCCTGGCATGCCCTGTCTGCTGTGACCAGCGGAAAAGGTGTGCCAGGGCCCTCGCGGCCCGCTTGAGTGTCGGGAAGGCCGGGATCCCGGCCTCACAGAACTCCCGCCGCATGAGGGCCCCCTCACCTGCCAGTTCCGGATCACCACCTTCTGAATCCACGGTAAACACGGTCGGTTTTCTGTTCTGCCTCTCCTTGAGAAAGTTGATTACCTCTGGGGTCGCGTCCGGCAAATCCGGAAGATGAAAGGCCTTTCTGGCAATGAGGCGATCGACGATAATCATGGAGATATGGGGGTCCCCGTACCCCAGTTCCAGGATCTCGGCCAAATATTCAGAATCCTGGAATACCCTGAACATATCCAGGGGATTTCCCGCAATGGAGCCGGCCACGGGTACGCTCTCACGGAGTCTTTCCATGGTGCTGTCAGACAACCGGGGCACCTCCAGTCCTTCCCGTACGCATGCATCGCTGTAAGCCACGCTGTTGCCGCCCCCACCGCCCACCAGAAAAACGCCCTTCCCTTTGGGTGGGGCAAGCAGGGTCAGGGCTGTTATGGTGTCTGCCCATTCATCCATCGAGCGCACCCGGATCACCCCTGTCTGACGGAAAAATCCCTCCCACACCTGGGTCTCCCCGGACATGGCCCCCGTATGTGAGGCTGCCGTGGCGGCCCCGGCTTCGCTCTCCCCACCCTTCCAGAGGACAATGGGTTTTTCTTTCGAAACCTCTCTTGCAAGACGGAAGAACCTGGGCCCATCCTGGACGCTCTCCAGGTACATGGCAATGACCTTTATCTCTTTGTCCTCGGCCATAAACTGAAGATAGTCACTGCTGCTCAGGACGGAGCCGTTCCCAAAACTCACCGCCTTATTGGTGCCGATCCCCAGGGAGCAGGTATATTCGGTAAACCGTTGTGTGATGCCGCCGCTCTGTGAGATGACCCCGATCGGCCCATCCAGCCCGGGTATTGCCCCCCATGCTGTGACCCTGGAAGAGGGACAATAGGGTCCCATGCAATTGGGCCCGATGACCTTTAAGCCTCTTTCCCTGGAAATGGAGCATATCTTTTCTTCGAGTCTTTTCCCCTCCGGCGTGCCCGTCTCTTTGAAACCGGAGGTGAGGATGTGAATGTGTCTCAGCCCGATACGACCGCATTCCTGGAGGATGGACGGGACCAGCCTTGCACCCACAGCCACGATTGCCAGATCGGGAACCTCGGGGAGTGATGTGAGATCCGGGTATGCTTTGAGCCCCCGGATTTCCTGGGCCTTGGGGTTGACGGGATAGAGCCTCCCGGGGAAATCGTTTTCCTGGAGCTTCTGCAAAAAACTCATCCCGCCAAACCGATAGGCCCCCGTTGGGACACCAACAATAGCGATACTACGCGGGTCAAAAAATGGCCCCAGATCGCTCGTTTTTGAACTCATGCGTTAGATCTCCCCTGTATCATCCAGAATCGCCTGTCTATCCCTTTTCTGCCATAGCCAGCTCAAAATCAGCCATGACCGCCTTTCGAAGGTGTTTGGGGGTTTCGGGAGGCGGGGAGGCGTCCTCGCGGGGATTCATGACAATGGCTTCCGACGGGCAGTGGGTCGCACAGACACCGCACCCGATACAGCGATTCTGATCAATGTTCGCGGCCTCCTCCGCTGCCATTGAGATCGCCTCCATGGGACACATCTCTACGCATGTTTCGCATTGCTCGCACGCCTCATCATTTACCTCTGCAAGGTAACCGGAACTGGCCCCCCAGATGGGTTTTCCAAGCTTGTTGAGTTTGTTCAACGTCCCGCAGTGGCAACTGCAGCAGTTACAGAGAAACTCGAGATACTTGGACGTGTTGGAACTCATATGGACCAGCCCCTTCTCTTCACACACCTTCAGGATGTCAAAGGCCTCCTCCTTGCTTATCAGTCTGGCAATGCCCCTTTCCGACGTGTAGAGCGCCCCGGGCCCGAAACTCATACAACGGTATTCGGGTGCATCGCAGGTCTCCTTGTCCAAGAGATAGTCCTCATGGTGGCAATAGCAGTGCCCGACAGAAATCGCGTCGGCCGATTCAATGTAGCTCGAAAGCTGATCATAGGTAAACACACGCTGCCCGGCCTGTATGGTCCTCTCCACGGGGATCACCCGCATAAAGGGGGTCACATCATCAGGAATGGGTATCACCTTTCTCACCTCTGTTTCGGCGGCATCGGCATAGGCCCTCAACAGCCTGGCGAGCCGGCGGTCTTTGTCGCTGTCCCCTCCCCTCATAAACTGAAACTCAAATATTCCGGGAACGACGGCAAGGAGCTTGTAAAGCATCACGCCATCCTTTTTCCGGGTAGCCACCACACCTTTGTCGGCCATGGATTCCACAAGGGGGTATATCTCCTCTTCAGGTCTTGAGAGCGTTTTGGCCAGGTCTTGAAGAGAGGCGGCCGTTGGGGGCATATTGCAAGCGACCCGGGCCTCCTCTTCGGTGAAAAGCTCTTCCAACAGCTCAAACATCTCGGGAATTTGCATGGCAGGCAGAGACCCGCCTCGCACGTTCAGATTATCGCACAGCTCCTTCAGTAACGATTTCTCCATTTTTTACCTCCTTTTTGTAGCGCCTAAGCAAGAATTGAATATTGGTCATTTGAACCTCTCAACAAGTCCGGTGCAATAACAGCGGAGTTGTGACGTGGGGTTCGGGTATTTCTTTCCACCGCTCTCTCAAAGGGAATTTACGACTTGCTTTGGCAGTGGCAGATATTCGGGGTTTTCTCCCAGTGAACCCTTATTGGCTTCTCCGTGCCTTGGGCAAAACCCCGAATATCTGCCACGCTTCCACAACAGGTTTAGAGAGCGGTGGAAAGAAATGGCCGAATCCCACAATACCCGAGTTTATTGAAAACTTACGGTCATTTGCCTTTAACGCTTCTTGTCCTTCTTTCTCCGATCACAGGAGTTCCGTCTCACCCTGGCTTCCCCGTTGAATCAACGCCAGGGCACCGTTGTCGATTTCCACCACAGTAACCGACCCGTTACCCGGCCAGAAGCTGACCACCCGATCATCCTCCGTGGCAACACCAACTGCCACGTTTATTGCAATGAAATGGCTGAACACCACCGTCTCCCTATCCAGGGAGAGGAGGGCATCAATAACGCCCTTCCGCCACGCATGGAGATCCCGGGGCAGAGCCGACCAGTTCTTCCCCACCAAATCTCCAAACCATTCTCCGCGTGCTTTGAGGTCGTTTACGGGTGAAGGGATCTCTCCGACCCGCTCTTCTATTCTGACCGAAACCCCCCATCGGTCTGCCAGGGGCATTGCGGTCTGCCGGGCCCGGGCAAGGGGGCTCGAGATAATCTCCAGGGGCCCAAGGGAGGCCAAGCCACGTGCCGTCTTCTCTGCTTCGGCCCGGCCGGTATCGTCGAGACCCGGGTCATAATCAGCGTCCCAGGCCGCTGCAGCCCTGCCGTGGCGCACCAGATAAAGCCTTGTCATCTTGGGTCTCCCACTCCCCTTTCTCTTTTCATAATCTCCTATCTCTCTTCTTCTATCACCGCCACTGCGCGGACCCAACCGGCCGAGGCCCCTTTTATCTTGATGGGAAAGCAGATAAATGTGAAACCATGGGGCGGAACCTTATCAAGGTTTGTCAGCTTTTCAAGCTGAAAATAACCCTTTTCGATCCCCGCAAAGTGGGCCTCCCAGATGAGGGAGGAGTCCCGGGTTTCCCCGAACTCCTTGGCGATATAGGGAAGGGGCCGGTCCCAGCTCCAGGCGTCCGTTCCCACCACATTGACCCCCATGTCGAGGATGTGCAGGGTGGAATCCCTCCCCATCCCGCAGCCTTTGAGGAGATATTCGGGCGTCCCCCAGTGCCTGTCGGCGCCGGTCATAACCAGAACGGCATCACCCGGTTTCACCCGGTAGCCAATCCTGTCTAGTTCTTCATCCACGTCTGCAGGACTCACCCGATACCCATCAGGAAATTTCCTGAAGTCCAGGACTACCCCTTCTGTCAACCCCCACGAAAGGGGCATCTTGTCTACGGTGAGGGCCGGCGATCCCTTATCCTGGGTAGGGTGGTAGTGCCAGGGGGCGTCTATGTGCGTCCCTGCATGGGTACTTACCGTCAACACCTCTACGGCCCACCCGAGGCCATCCGGAAGATCCTTCTCCGGCTCGATTTCCGGAAAAAAGGCCCTCATGCTCTCTGCCCCCTCCTTGTGGTCCATATACTGGATCCGGGGTATCATCTGAGGCGGGTCCGAGGGGAGCCCATCCTCCAAAGCGATGGAAAGGTCTACAAATTTCTTGGCCATAATACACCTCCTCCTGTTTGAGAAAACGGCATTGGGTTCACAGCAGTTGACATCATCGGATCATCTTCTCTAAATCCCGGTCCTGACCGTATACATCTTTTACTCGATGGAAATCTGAACCGTCTTTGTCCGGTAAATCATGAACCCTGTCAGCAAGGCAAAGCCAGCGGCAAAGAAAAGCATCTGGAACCCCGCCCATTCCCCTATAAAACCCAACAGGACCGATCCCACAAACGCCCCGGCGTCGATCCCACCCGTGAATATGCCGTTTATTTTGCCCCGGATCCCGATGGGCTCCTTTCGAAGGGCAAGGGCATTGAGGCTCGGAAACAAAAAACCATGCCCGCACCCGGACATGAGACCCGAAATGAGCAGTATGGTGTCTCCTCCCAAGAACATGAGGAGCATAAGGCCGGCGCCCGTGAGAATGAGGGCATAGGGGATGATACGCTCCTCTCCAACCCTGTCTGCCAGCCGGCCACCAAAAAATCGTGTTATCACCGCAGCTGAGGAATAGGAAATATAATAGAGGGAGATAAACGTGAGATGTTTTTCCTTTGCAAAGGGGGAAACAAAGCTGCCCGAAGCAGCCAGGCCAAAACCGAAAATCATGGCCAGGACAGCCACCACCAACATCTTTCTTTTCCCAAGGACTGAGAAAAAGGTCTCCTCCGACCCTTTGGGCACACCCGGATAAGATTCACTCAAGAAGAGATGGAGAAAAAAACAGACAGCGGCCAGAGCGGCGGCCGTGAGAAAAAAACTCGGAAACCCAAATCCCTCCACAACCGCTTCCGCAATCACAGGGCCTGCCGCCATCCCTATGAGTGCTGTAACGCCAAACATCCCGATCCCTTCATTGAGGCGCTCTTTTGGGATGATATCGGCAATGTAGGTAAAAGCGGCTGTAAAAGAAATGGCCAGCCCCACACCATGCAAAAGCCTGACCAGCAAAAGCGGGAGGTAAAATCCGCTCAGTTGCCCCTTGAACATGAGATAGCTGACCGACACAAGACTCATTATGATACATCCCGTGCCATAGCTCCGCTTCCTCCCGATCCTATCAATCATCTCGGAGATCCAGGGCCGGCACAGGACAGAGGACAACACCGCCGCCCCCATGATGATCCCTATATCTGCCTTGGAGCCCCCGTGGCTCGTGATAAAGAGGGGAAAGAGGAAAAAGCTACTGAAACTGGATACGTTAAAAAAATTGGCCGCGGCCATCAGGATAAACGATGGAGTATAAAGAGCCTTTTTGTTTTTTGATTTCATCTGCAATTCAAAATAAAACCCCGCTCACATCTCGATGCGGGGTTCCCATGTCTATAGCTATATGTTCCCAACCCAGGCCTTTGGCCGCAACCAAATCAGTGACCAGCATTAGCGATTGTATGGTGACGCCCCGGTTAAATGGTCCGAAGGGATTTAGTGGGGCAAAATAAAATGGCGAATCTTTCAGGACCGAAGTCCTCAATTTTCATTAACACCACGCCTCATACAATGATAAAAGATAATCGATAAATGACAAACGCTGGCAACCGCTCTTTATCAGAAGGATATCTCAAGAGTCAAGATTTTAGGGTCTGCTCCGTTTCATCAAGAGGGCATCCTGGCCTTCAGGATAGAATTCCTTCTTGACCTTCCACAGGACAAACCCGTGTTTTTGGAAGAGCTTTTTTGCGGAATGGTTTTCAGGGGCGGTGTGTAGAATCAACTTTTCGGTATGAAGCTTTTCAGCCCTCGTGATAATTTCCTCCATAAGGAGATCGCCGATACCCATGTTGTGGCTTTCAGGTTCAACCGCAATCGCCAGCAGCTCACCTGTAAGGTCAAAATGCCATCCCTCGGAAGGCCTGCCCAGCATGGCAAACCCTACAGGTTTCTTCTCCGTAGAGGCCAGGATGGTAACAGTTATCCCTGATTCAAACCAGCGGGGCAGCATCTCTTCATAAGGGCCATAGACGTGAAATACCTTTTGGCTAAGGCGCCGGATAAACTCGGTATCGGCCCCAATTGCCTGCCGCAAGGTGATCCGTTCCCAATCTCTGGGGACGGTCCTCTTTGTTTCACTATATTTACCGTATCGACGGCCCTTGCCCATAGTAAAGATCCTGGCCCGGAGGCAACTCGGTCTCCAGGTGTCAGCAAGACTCAGATCATGAAATTTGAAACTTGAAACGTGAAACGTGAAACTCGGAACTTGAAACTTGGAACTTGAAATCTTAAACCATTACGGCTCTTAACCCTCAACTCCCTCCGTGTCAAGGGGCATCCCTTCCGCCCTCTTATGCCGTGCCTTTCCCCTTGACACGAAACAATAGGCCCCCCTATACTCCAATACGTCCAAACAGCCCAACCTCATGCCAACCGTCAGCATTAAGGAGCTCGCCATGACTACAAATCCCAATTCCCTTGTCCAACGCGACATCGAAACCCTGGTTCACCCTTACACCAACCTCGCACTCCACCGCGAAAAAGGCCCTCTCATCATCGAACGCGGGGAGGGGATCTATGTGTGGGACAAGGACGGCAAACAATACATAGAAGGCCTCGCCGGCCTCTGGTGCACGGCCCTCGGCTTTGGCGAAAAGGCCCTGGTGGACGCCGCCAAAGAACAGCTCGATAAGTTACCCTACTACCACCTGTTCGGGGACAAGAGTCAGGTCCCGGCTATCCAGCTTGGTGAACGGCTCAAGGCCATGGCGCCCATGCCGGTCTCAAAAGTCTTTTTTGTCAATTCCGGTTCGGAAGCCAACGATTCCCAGATCAAGTTGATCTGGTATTACAACAACGCTCTGGGCCGACCTGAGAAAAAGAAAATAATCAGCCGAATCAAGGCCTATCACGGTGTGACAATTGCAGCTGGAAGTCTTACGGGACTCCCCTTTGCGCACCAGGATTTCGACCTTCCACTTCCTGGCATCCTGCACACAGACTGCCCTCACCATTATCGCTTTGCAGAACCCGGCGAAACAGAGGAAGAATTCGCCACCCGGCTCGCCCAGAACCTGGAGGAACTGATCATCCGCGAAGGGCCCGATACGGTCGCGGCCTTCATCGCCGAACCTGTCATGGGAGCGGGCGGCGTGATTGTCCCCCCCAGGACCTATTTCGAAAAGATCCACGCCGTGCTCAAGAAATATGACATCCTATTCATCGATGACGAGGTGATCTGCGGCTTTGGCCGTACGGGAAACACCTTTGGGTGTCAGACCTTCGACTTCACGCCCGACACAATGTCGGTTGCAAAATCTTTGTCCTCCTCCTATCTCCCCGTTGGGGCCGTGCTCATCCCCGACTATATCTACGAGGCCATGCTTGATGAAAGTCGAAAGCTCGGCACTTTCGGGCATGGATTTACTTACTCGGGACATCCAACCTGCGCAGCGGTTGCCCTCAAAAACCTGGACCTCATGGAGGAACGGCAGATATTCGAACATGTCCGAAATGTCATGCCGCGGTTTCAAGAGCGACTCAGTGGTTTTGGGGATCACCCCCTTGTGGGCGAGACAAGGGGCATCGGACTTATCGGTGGTTGTGAACTCGCGGCCGACAAGGAAACGAAACGCTCCTTCGACATAAAAAAAGGAGTGGGTGCTTACTGTGCCGGCCGGGCCCAGGAGCACGGGCTAATACTACGCAGCCTGGGAGATACCCTTGCCTTCTGTCCACCGCTGATCATCACGGAAAATGAGATCGACGAGCTCTTCGATCGCTTTTCACGCGCACTCGATGAAACAGAAGCACGGGTTGAAAAACTGCAGCTTCGGATGCCGTAGCCAAAGATATTTGAAATTTAAAACTCGCGGGCAATGAAATCTGTGACCTGTCAGGTCACGAGACCTTTGAAAAATGTTCAATTTTGGTCAAGATCAAGGAAGGCGAAAATTTCAACCACAGGAATATATAGAATATTTCGAGGATTGGAATTTGAGCCTGACGCCGAGATTGGCCAAAAGAGGGCGTTTTGCAAAGGTCTCGTCACAAGGATGCTGTTTCCGGTTTCAGGTTTCACCCACGCTGCTGCCACTGGTTTAGCAAGCGCCCGAAAAAAATGGCGGAACGGCGCGATGCCCGGGATTATTGAGGCCTATTTCTTCTTCACATAGACCTTCATGAGAACCTTTCCCCAACCCCCTTTGTCAAGGCCAACGTCCGTACACTGGACGATCTGGGTCCGCTCAAGATCGGGGTCAGCGTCGGTCATGAATCTCTCGTATATGGCCGGCAAGACATTGCTGACCGGCCCCAGGGCAAACATGCACATCCTCTCCGGACACTCCTTGTTGATCAGTTGCCCGCCCCCGGTCATAACAAAGCGGTCCCCCACCCGGTGCTGTGCGTGACAGCCGTGGGACTCGATCACCTCGGCCACGACGCGGTTCTTCACAAACGCGGGCCTCTGGGTGACCATCTTCACCTTTTCAGGATCAGAGCGAAAGACCTCCATCTCTTCGTCGGTGTACCCCATGTGGCTTTGAAAAAGGCTCCATATCTCTTCTGCTTCCATCTTTACCCTCCTGATTTGTTTGAATTTAGCTTCTTTCAAAATTGGCACTTGGAAAGGGGAATGGGGAATCCGTTTTACAGGGTGTAACCTTGTCTGAGGCCGTTAGAGAGCGTTAAGGAATCACGGACAAGGACATCACGAAAAATCAGAGGGCTTTCTCTTAAGTACTTACCTTTGTTTTCTCCCACGGCGCGTGATTCCTTTACGCGGTCTTACGGGCGAGTTTAACACCCTGTAAAACGGATTCC
>JADHXI010000110.1 GCA_016783065.1 Desulfobacteraceae bacterium
ATTGAATATTGACGATTGAATATTGACGATTTGTGGTATCGCTTCGCTCTGTCTTTTCTATTAAAATCGATAGAATTCCTTAAATATTCGATCTGGCTATGGCATAAATCATGTGCAAACATGATGTGATTTCAATAAACAGGTGCTAAAAAACTGATAAATCTTTGATATAGCTTTCAAGAAAAAGTTTTTGGGGTAATCTGGCATACGGTTTTTTAAGAGGGTCTGTCGCTGTTGTTGAGAGAAGCTGAAAATTTGAAACTGGAAACTCGATAACATCGAGAAATACCGACATATTTCCAAGTTTCAAGTTTCGAGTTTCAGGTATCAGTCGAACCTGGCGCCTAATGCTTTATCCAGTGTGGGAAATGATAACCCCAAAATGTTTTTCTGTAAGTGTATAGTATGGGGGTTTTGAAATGGACTTTGGATTTACACAAGAAGAGCTGGATTTCCGTAAGGAAGTGGAAGACTTCGTCAAGGGTGAGTTACCCTTGGACTGGGATGATCGAGCCGTTTGCTGGCCCGGGAGCTATGGAACCATGCCCCAGATGGAGCTCGAATTTCAAGCGGTCACCAGGGATTTCAACCGGAAACTGGGTGAGAAGGGGTGGCACGGCCTGGGCTGGCCCAAGGAGTATGGGGGGCAGAACTCGGCCATGAAAGCGGCCATTGCCGGCGACGTGCTCTCCTATTACAGGGCCCCGGCGGGCGGTGTGGCGGCGACAATCTCCGCGCCCACCATCCTTTTGGTGGGCAGTGAGGCGCTCAAAAGAGAGTTTCTGCCCAAGATCGCCGGTGGCGAGGCCGGTTTCTGGCTGGCCTATAGCGAGCCCAACGCCGGGTCCGATCTGGCCTCCATAAAGACCAGAGCGGTGGATGACGGGGACCACTTTATCATCAATGGCCAGAAGATCTGGAGCAGCGGCGCCCATGTGACCGAATATGCCTGGGCCATCGTCAAGACCGATTCGGACGCGCCCCGTCACAAAAGCGCCACCCTGATCATCATCCCCAACGACACGCCAGGGGTAACCATCAAACCCATCATCAACATCTGCGGCAACCATTCCTTCAATGAAGTCTTTTTTGACGACGTCAGGGTGCCCAAAAAGAACGTGGTCGGCGAAGTGAACGCCGGCTTTTACAACGTCATGCTGGCCCTTCAGTTTGAGAGGTTGGCCATCGGATCGGGGGCCTTCAAAAGAGTGCTCGATGAACTCATTCAGTTCGCCAATGAGACGGTCCGCAATGGCCGTCCCTTGTCAGAGAATCCCCAGGTGAGAAGGAAGCTGACGACCATGGCCATAGAGATCGAGGTGTTCTACAGCTTTTACTGGCAGTCGGCCTGGATGCAGGACCGCGGACAAGTTCCCGAACTCGAGGCCTCAGCCCTCAAGCTCTTCTTCACGGAACTGGGCGTCAAACTGGCCAATACAGCTGTGGATGTCCTTGGACCGTACGGCCTTTTGGACAAAGGGTCCAACTGGGCCCCCTTCGGGGGACGGGTCGGTATGGGTTATCTGGATTCCATCTCCGGCCCCATCGGCGCTGGCACCTCGGAGATTCAGAAAAATATTATCGCCACCAGAGGACTGGGACTGCCCCGGGAGAGATAGGAAAGAGAGGCGCATCATGGACTATGAACTGAATGAAGAACAAAGGATACTGCAAAAGGCGGCCGCCGACTTCCTGAAAAAGGAATGCCCCAAAGAACTGGTCAGGAGCCTGGACGACAGCGACGAAGGGTACTCCCCCCAACTGTGGCGAAAGATGGCTGAACTGGGCTGGATGGGTCTTATCTTGCCTGAGAAGTACGCGGGCTCTGAATGGTCCTTTTTGGACATGGCCGTCCTGCTGGAAGAGATGGGCTACAATATCTGCCCGGGCCCCTTCATCTCCACGACCGTCCTGGGGAGCTTTCCCATTCTGAAGGCGGGGGAGGAAGACCAGAAAAAGGCCCTTTTGCCCGGGGTGGCCCGCGGGGATCTTATCCTCACCATGGCCCTGACAGAGTCCGACGGTGGGTACGAACCTTGGACCCTGAAAGTCAAAGCGGTGCAGAAAGGGGATGAATGGGTCATCAACGGCACCAAGCTCTTCGTGCCCGATGCCCTGGTCGCCGATTACATCCTGTGCGTGGCCCGGACCAGTGAAACCCCTGACCCGGAGGCGGGCCTGACTATCTTCCTGGTCAAAGCAGAAACCCCGGGGGTGAACGTCACCCCCCTGAAAACCATCTCCAAAGACAAGCAGTGCCAAGTCACCTTTGACAAAGTTCGCCTGGATGCGGACAGCATCATTGGTCCGGTGGGCCAGGCCTGGCCCATCGTCAAAGCCGTCTCTGACAGGGCCGCTGTGGCCCGTTCCGCCGAGACGTTGGGCGCCATGCGGGCGACCCTGGACATGACCCTGCCTTTTGTCAAGGAGAGGGAGCAGTTCGGACGGCCCATCGGGAGTTTTCAATCCATCCAGCACTACCTGGCCGACATGTGGCTCGATATTCTCGGGACCCGCAACCTGATCCTTCAGGCGGCTTGGAAGCTCTCGACGGACGAGAGGGCAGACAAGGAGGTCAGCATGGCCAAGATTCGGGCCGGAGAGATGGGCCGCAAGGTGACCACCGTGGGCCACCGCATCTTCGGGGCCATCGGTTTCACCATGGAACATGACCTGCATCTCTACCACCGCCGGACCGTGGCCGCCGACCTGGCCTTCGGCGACTCCCACTTTCATCACGAGCAACTGGCCAAGAGCCTGGGAATCAAAGACTGAACTTCCCAACCGAGGAGGAACAATCATGACCGAAAAGCAAGAAGTTCTTTATGATGTCAAGGACAAGGTGGCCACCATCACCATCAACCGGCCGGAACGGCGAAATTCCATGAACGCGGGCGTCCTGGCCGGCTTGAACAAATACTTGGATGAAGCGGCAGTCGATCGGGGGGTTTCCGCCATCGTCCTTACCGGCGCGGGTCACACCTTCTGCGCCGGTGCCGATCTGGGCTCCAATTTTTCAGGCGAACAGTCATTCCTGGACATGCACGATGATCGCCGCCACTATATCGGACTCCTCCTCAAAATGAACAAGTGCAAAAAGCCGATCCTGGCGGCCATAGAAGGCTACTGCCTGGCCGGCGGCATGGGGCTCTGCCTGTCCAGCGACGTGGTCATCGCCAGCGAGGACGCTCAGTTCGGTCTGCCGGAGATCAAGCGCGGTCTGTGGCCCTATATGGTAACGGCCGTGCTTATCCGCAACGTGGGCCGCAAAAAGGCCGCCGAGCTCTGTATGACCGGTGAGCGAATCTCAGCGGCCGAAGCAGAGCGCATCGGCATGATCAATTACAGCGTGCCGTCGGAGCAGTTCGAAGAGAAAGTGACGGATATGGCCAAAAAGCTGTCCTCCTTTAGCCCCGCCATCATGGGCCTGGGCAAGTCCTCCTTCTACCAGATCGCGGACATGACCACTGAAGCCGCCCTGAACTACCTACGGTCGCAACTCACCATCAACACACAGGCCGAGGACTTGATGGAAGGGATCACCGCCTTTATGGAAAAGCGCCAGCCCAACTGGAAGGGGCGGTAGGGACAGGAAATCATTTTAAGGGATAGGATAATGGAAGAGATATACCAAGACCTGAAGAACGAGTATGAAGCCCTGGACACAATCGTCGCCGGACTGAGCGGCGAGCAGTGGGACCTTCTGACGCCGTTTATCGGCTGGACCATCAAGTACGAGATCGCCCACGTCGCCTATTGGGACATGGCGGCCAGGGTGGCCGCTACGGATGGGGAGGCGTTCAAGAAGCTCATCGAAGATATGCTCACCTCGGAAGAGGCGTATGACGAATCCCAGCGGGAGCTTCGAGAGGCCGCACCGGCCTATGTCATGGACTACTGGCGCCGGGAACGGAGGGGACTGATCGATGCTTTGGCCGCCCGCGACCCCAAGGACCGCATCCCCTGGGTTGGTCCGACCATGAGCGCCAGATCAAAAGCCACAGCGCGAATCATGGAAACCTGGGCACACGGCCAGGACGTAGTCGACACCCTGGGCATCAAACGAGAGCCAACCAATCGGCTCAACCACGTGGCCCACATCGGCGTGATCACCTTTGGTTGGAGCCATGTCAACCGGGGCCTGGAGGTGCCGGACGTGGCCGTGCGGGTGGAACTGACCGGTCCGTCGGGAGACCTGTGGACCTGGGGCCCGGAAGAGGCCAGCGAGTCTATTAAGGGACAGGCCGAGGACTTCTGTCTGGTGGTGGTACAACGGCGGCACGTGGATGATACAGGACTGGAGGTGGAGGGTGACGTGGCCCGCAACTGGATGCTCATCGCCCAGGCCTTTGCCGGCCCCCCGGTGGAAGGCCCCAAGCCCGGCGAGCGGGTCACCGGGAAGTAACCCCCTATGACCTGGAGGCCAGCATAGCCCCGGTATAGGTTTTCCCTGATTGAGGCGGACGGGGTTCAACGTTCGGGGTTAATTAAGGACAAAGACGGCATTGAAGGTAAGTTTTCAATAAGTTTGGGTACCGTGGGGTTCAGCTGTTTCTTTCCGGCGCTCTCTAAACCTGTCGTCGTTGCGTGTCTGATATTTGGGGTTTTGCCAAGAGCATGGAGAAGCCAATAAGGGTTCAGGAGGAGAAAACCCCAAATATCAGCCACTGCGAAAATGAGAAGTAAATCCACTTTGAGAGAGCGCCTTCAAGAAACACCCGAACCCCACTCCAGAAATTCTGTTATTACTACCGGACTTATTGAGAAGTAACCATTGAAGGCCCGAAGGCCTCGTTAAAAACGCTCATTTTCCAAAATAATTGCCAATTTGGCTCCACATTTTGGATTAGGCTTGACGAAACTGACGCTTTTCTCGTAAATACACATCCCAAATGCAACCCGGGGACGAGAATGGAACCTTGAACCCTTGAACCCCTGGCCCAGACCGATCATCGGCACTATACATGCCAAAAGTACAGTCTTAGCCTACTCAAGCACAGGTTTGGAATCATGCCACGAGTCGTACCAGGGCGGGCTTTGAACGCTACGGAAAGGTAAATGACAATGTATTTCAACGAAGAGCACTCTGCCTTAAGAGATATGGTGAGGAGGTTTGTCGACAAGGAGATTAACCCGAACGTTGATGATTGGGAGGAGAAGGACGTCCCGCTTCACGAATTGTTCAAAAAGATGGGTGACCTGGGGCTTCTGGGGATCACGTATGACCAAAAATACGGGGGGCAAGGACTCGACTACTGGTTTGATCTGGTTTTTCTCGAGGAACTGGGCCACGTCAAGGCAGACGGGGTGCCCATGGCCATCGGGGTTCAAACTCACATGGCCACCCCCGCCATCCACGAGTATGGGAGCGAATATCTCAAGGAAACTTATTTGAGGCCGGCCATAGCAGGTGACATGGTTACGGCCATCGGCGTGACCGAACCGGGCGCCGGATCGGACGTGGTCGGTCTCAAAACCAAAGCGGTGAGGGATGGAGATTCATATGTCATCAACGGGTCAAAGCTGTTTATCACCAACGGCTGTCAGGCCGATTTCGTGACGTTGCTGGCCAGGACAAGCGATGACCCCGGCTATCACTCATTCGGTCTTTTTGTTGTGCCCACCAACCTTCCTGGATTTGTGGTCAGTAAGAAACTGGACAAACTCGGCATGAGATGCAGTGACACGGCAGAGCTTTTCTTTGACGACCTGAGGGTGCCGGCCCAAAATCTGATTGGGGAAGCCGGTGAAGGCTTTGTTATTCAGATGAAACAGTTCCAGCACGAACGCTTCTACGCCCTGCCCGGATCGTATATCGGTGCCAGGGACACCATCGACATGACAATCGATTATATCAAACAGAGAAAGGTTTTTGGCAAACCCCTGATCACCAAACAGGTCTTGAGACACAGGCTTGCTGATTGGATCACCGATATTGAGTGTCTGAAACAGTTGACCTATCACATCGTCAGGATGAAGATAGAAGGGCTCGATGCCACCCGGGAGATATCCATGGGGAAGCTTCTGGCCGGTCAATTGAGTTTTAAGGTCAGCAATGGTTGTTTACAGATGTTCGGCGGAATGGGCTATATGAATGAATCGTTGATCACCAGAAAATTCAGGGATACGCGCCTGCTTTCCATCGGCGGCGGGGCCGATGAAGTCATGAAGGAGATCATTGCCAGGGTCGAGGGGTTTTAACGTGATTAATTTGGATTGACACAACAGGGGGATTAACATAACATGTTTCCTTGTTTTTACTCTGACATAGTATCTTTTGCAGAATACAGAGATTAAAGACCCAGGCTCAGAGGACCCGGCTTTGGTTATCCCCGGAGGGGATTTAGTCTACTGCAATTCGAATGGCTCTAGGAGTGATGGAGCACTGGAGTGATGGAGTGTTGAAAAAGCTACCTGATCACCTATTGAGGTAATAGACAAACCCGATTCCTGAGAACTCACTGCCTTTTATGGTTTTTCCAATACTCCATTACTCCAATACTCCAGGTCAATCCTGTCGGGCAGAGCCATTTATCTCTGACTTGGCCCTGAGGACCAGGATTTCTATTTTGAATTAAATACGCCATCGGGCTCATGAAAAAGGCACATCATGGAGTGTAAATTCTGGGGAACAAGAGGTTCCATTGCGGCTCCCGGAAAGGATACCATCGTTTACGGCGGGAACACCACCTGTCTCGAAATCACCCTTGAAACCGGCAGGAAGCTAGTAATTGACGCCGGGACAGGAATCAGGCCCTTGGGTGAACATCTGTTGGCCCAAGAGGAGAAGGTGGAGATACTCCTTTTGTTGACTCATATTCACTGGGACCATGTCCTAGGGTTTCTCTTCTTCGACCCAATCTTCGAGTCCGACGCCAAGATATCTGTCGATGGCTGCCCAGCCTGCATGAAGGGTCTCACGTCCATCTTTGCCACCAAGAGGGGCGATGGCAATTTCCCCGTCAAATTTGAGGACCTGACAGCTGAGATCCAGTACCTGGACACCGTGAGACAGGGGCCCATGAATGTTGACGGTGTCATCGTTGACACCATCCCACTCCACCATCCTCAGGGGGGACTTGGCTTCCGTTTTAGAGAAGGGGAAAAGACCCTTGTCTTTATCACGGACAATGAACTTACGGAAGATGCGTGGAAAGGGAGACAGCCTGACGATTACGCCGAGTTTTGCAGGGATGCAGACATCTTGATCCACGACGCCCAGTTTACGCCGGAGGAGATCGATAAATACAGGGGGTGGGGACATTCGGATTATCGGGCCACACTGGAATTGGCACAAAAGGCCCATGTGAAAAAATTGATCCTTTTTCACCATGATCCCTCCCGTACCGACCAGGGAATGGCTTCGATAGAAGCGACATGCAAAGATCTTGTCCTAAGCAATACTTCCCAAATCGAGGTTGTGGCCGCCAGGGAAGGAACTCAATTTTCCCTTTGATTCCCCCTCGGTTGACAAATTCATTTACATCCCCCGCCCCTGTTGATCTGGAATGAACACAGCTTCCTCAAAAGAACTGGTACTTGTCCTTGGAGGGGCAAGGAGCGGCAAAAGCTCCTGGGCCCTACGCCATACCGAAAAAACCTACGACTCCTATCTGTTCCTTGCGACGGCCGAGGTTTCCGACAAAGAAATGGCCGAACGTATAAGATTGCATAAAGAAGCCCGAGGACCCAAATGGGGACTCTTGGAAGAGCCCCTAAGGCTTGCCGGGGCCTTGGAGACAAAATGCAGCAATGTGGATGCCGTGTTAATCGATTGTGTTACTGTGTGGCTGGGGAATGTGCTCTTGAAAAAGGGAGCGGAGAGAGCACCCGAATTCCAGGAACGTCTCCTAAAGGCTCTAGCCCATAGGACACAGGCGATCACCATTGTCTCCAATGAGGTGGGCACTGGAATCGTGCCCGAGCATCCTTTGGGGAGACAATTTCGGGACCTGGCAGGGCTCCTCAACCAGAGACTGGCGGCCCTGGCCGACAGGGTGGTCTATATTGTAGCAGGCATCCCCATGTATCTTAAGTAAAGTCCATTTTAGAGGTTTTCGGCTTATTTTCTGGGAGAAGGGAGATGAAGCACTGGAATTGTTTCATAGTTCCACTGATTCTGCTCCTTGCAGCGCATGGCATGGGAGCAGAGAAAGTCGTTTCCCTGGCCACCACCGAATGGGAACCATATGTTGGTGAAAAACTGGAGAACTATGGGTTTACCTCAGAAATAATCTCCGAAGCTTTCAAAAGGGTGGGCTATAAGACAAAATTTAGTTTCAAGCCCCCAAAAAGAGTCATGGCAGATGTGGAATCGGGTGAGTACGATGGTGGTTATCCTGCCTATTATTCGGATAAGAGGGCCAGAAGGTTTGATTACTCCAACCCGTTTGCCGAGGGTCCGCTAGGCTTCTATAAGAGAAAGGACAGGAACATCTCTTACAGGACACTGCGGGACCTGGCGCCTTACAAGATCGGTGTATGTCTCGGCTTTGCATATCCAAAGGAGTTTTCCGCAGCCGACTACCTACAGAAGGAGGTGGCCAGAGACGAGAAGGCAAACCTTAGAAAGCTGGCCCGGAGACGTATCGACCTCTTCATCACCGACAAACTTGCTGCCAAAGCGGCTATCAATCAGTTCCTGCCGGAAAGAAAGGCTGTTCTGGAGTTTATGGAGCCGCCTCTCGAAATACGAAAGCTACATCTAATATTTGGAAAAAGGAGAGGTAACGAGCGGAAGCGCAAGGACTTCAATATCGGTCTCAAAATGATCATCGAAGACGGGACGGTCAAAAGAATCATGAAGAAGCACGGTTTCGAGTAGCAGGGCCG
Organism: Desulfobacteraceae bacterium; assembly: GCA_016783065.1. Lineage (GTDB taxonomy): Bacteria > Desulfobacterota > DSM-4660 > Desulfatiglandales > Desulfatiglandaceae > JABMQV01. The sequence continues at coordinate 8,833 of JADHXI010000110.1, forward strand.
GGGGATACGGAGTGATTTTTTGATTATTTAAACAATTTCTTCAGAGAGGAGAACAATGACACAAGATAGAGTAGATTTGGAATTGATGCAGGGTGCCATAGATCTACATATTCATTCAGCGCCGAGCCTTTTCCCGAGGTTAGTCGATCACGTTGAGGTCGCCGAAGGGGCAAGGAAATATGGTATGCGTGCCGTTGTCCTGAAGGAACATCACGGTTATACGGCGGATCGCATGTATTTTGTACGCAAATTGATCAATGGCATCGAGGTTTACGGTGGCGTTGTCCTTAACAACGCTGTTGGCGGCATTAACCCGTTTGCCGTAGATGCTGCCATAAAATTGGGGGCCAAGATTGTCTGGTTCCCCACCTTGTCGGCAAAAAATCATTTGGACCAAATGGGAGCCCCCGAGTTTGGCAAGTCCATGCAGCAAAAATCAAAACACAAGCTAAAGGAGAAACCCATTACGGTCTTTGACAAAAAAGGGAAACTGCTTCCCGAGGTTTATGACGTTATCGATCTGATAGCCGACGCCAATATTATGCTGGCTACCGGGCATCTCTGCATTCCCGAAGCAAAAGAGGTCATCAAAGCCGCCAAGGATCGGGGCGTCAAGCGACTTTACGTAAATCACCCAGAGTACATCATCAACGGCACCATTGAAGAGCAGAAAGAGCTGGCCGATATGGGGGCTTTTATCGAACATCTGGCGATCTTTATGTATCCCATGTGGCCCACCAAGGCCGGAATTGACGGGATCATAGAGATGATCAAAGCGGTGGGCCCCGAACGGACCATTTTGGGAACCGATCTGGGGCAGGTTCACAACCCGGCGCCTGCCGATGGTCTGCGGATGTTCCTGCAGGTCCTGCATGATAAAGGTATCCCCCAGAATCATTTGGAGATGATGGTCAAGGATAATCCAAGGTTTATGCTCAACCTGACCTGACGTTTGGTTGGGACAAGTCAACCACCACCCCTCGAAGTGGTAGCTTGAATGGTGACCCTAAAAGGGCCTTTGACAAAGTACTATCCACCGCAGAGACGCGGAGGACGCGGAGGTTACTTTTTTATTGTTTTCCTTTGAGAGGAAGGAAAACAATAATCACAAGCCGAACCCGACACAACCATATTATCCAAATTTACGTTATTATATGCCCAACTATTGTCTTATCTATCATTATGGCGTAGATCTTTTTCTTTTCTGGCCTCTCAGCAGAAAAGAAAACATATGTTCTCTCTGCGAACTCTGCGTCTCTAGCGAAGCGGGCGGTAATAAACATTGTCTCACTTACCCGCATACCAAAACAGGAGCCATCAGCATAGCTGAGGTTTAACGGGTTGATTAATGATGGGAAAGGGGGTTTTCATGAATTTGAAAGATAAGGTGGCCATCGTGACCGGCGGTGCAATGGGTATTGGAAGGGCTATGGCTGAGGGATTGGCCGAAGAAGGGGCTGGGGTGGTGATCGCCGACATATCCAAGGCTGATATCGCCGCCAGGGAGATGAAGGCTAAAGGTTTCAAAGCCATCGGCGTAAGAGTGGATGTCTCTTCGGAAACGGAGACGGTCAAGATGGCAGAGGAAGCTGTCAAGGCATTTGACCGGATCGATATATTGATAAACAATGCCGGCATATATACCTCTTTGATCCCCGGACCCATGGAGAAAATCACGGTCCAGGAGTGGCGAAAGGTGATGGATGTGAATGTCATGGGTATGTGGCTGTGCGCCAAGGCCGTGATGGAAGAGATGCGAAAAGCCGGTGGCGGCCGAGTCATAAACATAAACTCGGGCGTGCCTTTCAAGGGTATCCCTTTCCTTCTCCACTATGTGGCATCCAAAGGTGCTGTGATCGGTCTAACCCGGGCTCTTGCAAAGGAACTGGGAAAGGACAATATCCTGGTCAATTCCATCGCCCCCGGATTCACCCTGAGCGATGGTGTCATGGAAAATGAAACCCAGCTGAAACACTTCAGGGAGATCTCGACGCAAGTTCGCTGCATCCAGCGAGATGAACATCCGGCCGATCTTGTGGGCGCCGCCAAATTCCTTTCGGGACCTGATTCGAGTTTTATCACCGGGCAGACTTTGGTGGTCGATGGCGGGGCTTATTTTCATTGATTTTGCGGGGGCGTTGGAAGTCAATCAACCATTACCCGTAATACGGGTAGCTTGAATGGTGACCCTGAAAGGGTCTTTGAAAAAACAATTCTCACCGCAGAGGCACAGAGAACGCAGAGTTTATTCTTTGATTTGTTTTCCTTTGAGAGGAAGGAAAACAAATAACAACATGCCTTATGGTGATACATACCTTTTATCCAAAAGCATGTTCTTATGTACACAGCTATTATTCTGACTGCCATCACGCTGTGAGATCTTTTCTTTTCTGGCCTCTCACCAGAAAAGAAAACATTTTTTCTCTGCGGACTCTGCGACTCTAGCGAAGCGGGCGGTGGAAAACATTCTCTCACTTACCCGCGAAGCAAAACTGGGACCATCCCGCCGTGCGGGAAGGTTTATGGGACTAATTAATGGAGGAAATGATGGCCAAGAAGAATCCGCTTCGGGTCAGTTTTGATGATCTACGGGGTTTTTGCAAACAGGCGTATATGAAGGCAGGGGTGCCGGATGATGAGGCTCAGATCGTGTCGGATCTTCTGGCCCGATCCGATCTTCGGGGCATCGAAACCCACGGCGTAACCAGGCTCCCCATTTACATAAAAAGGCTTCAAAAGGGATATGTCCGGAAGAAATGCAACTTAACATTTCTGAAAGATAAGGGGCCTATTGGTTTTGCCGAAGCCCATGGCTCCATGGGTCATGTGGTGGCCCATTGGGCCATGCAGAAGGCCATTGAAAAGGCCGAGGCCTACGGGATAGGCTGGATTTCTGTGAAGGACAGCGGTCATTTCGGTGTGGCAGGGCTTTTTCCCATGATGGCTGCTGAGAAAGATCTCATTGGTTACATCTGCTCCAACTCGGCGCCGATGATGGCCCCTTTTGGGGGGCGCGATCGGATCATCGGCAACAACCCTTTATCTTATGCCTTTCCAACGGAGCGCTACCAGCCGGTGGTCCTGGATCTTTCCTGCAGTGTGGTTTCTTCAGGTAAATTGATCCTCTGCCGGAAAAAGGGTGAAAAAATACCTCTGGGTTGGGCCTACGACAAAAACGGCCTTCCCACCGATGATCCATACGAGGGATATGAAGGAGGAGGTTCTTTGGCGCCCATCGGGGGACATAAGGGGTCCGGGATGGTCTTGGCCCATGAGATACTAACTTCTGTTTTGACCGGCGGCAAATGGACAAAAAACATCAAGAGCCTCTACGAAGAAGATAAGACAGGTGTTCAGGGGACCTGTCACACATTTATGGCCCTGGAACCGGATTGTTTTGTGGGAAGAGAGCGTTTCAAGAAGGATATGGATTTATATATAGAGAGCATCAAGGAGAGTGGAAAGGCAGAGAGTACAGACGAGATCCTGATGCCCGGGGAACCGGAGCATCGGACGGAGACTGAACGGCTGAAGACAGGTATACCCATGGCTGAAAATACGGTAAAAGAACTCGGGGCTCTGGGTGAATCACTGGGTCTTACAATGGATTTTGCTTCCTCCCTCTACTCGCCCTAACAATCTGGAAGCTCAATTCAACGTTTTGGAAATTCTACAACTTATTGAAATTGTATGTATTTAATGAGGCTTGGCAGTCTTACCCCAAACATGGAATGGTGGAATAATGGAATGATGTAAATTCGTCTTCTTCCGAATGTATTAGATCCGAATTTGTCGTTTCTTTCATGCTTTGTTAACTTGATTTTCCCAATACACCATTTCGCCAATTCCCCAAAACCCATTATTCCAGTGTTCCATCTTTCCAACATTCCCTCCGGGGCGTAGGCCCTACGGGCCGGAGGCCAATTGGGGCGAACCCCCTAAGTTCAAAATGTTAAGCCGGGTCCGCTGGGCCTGGATCTTCACTTCCTTGGGGTCTCTTTGGTTTTATCAACTTCTTCTCCCCCAATCTTATCATGAGGCTGCCTTCCGCTTTCATCTTCATCCTCATTAATGCTTCTCAGTTGCCCAAACACATAATTCTCAACCTTTGTACCCGTGGCACAACTCGAAAAAATCAGCATAACAATACTGAGGCCCAAGAACAGCTTTCTCATTTCTTCCCCTCCCCCCGGATTGCCCTGAGACATCTCGGAAGTCAGCCCTACTGCTCAAAATGACCGAGATAAGTTACTTCTTTCTGGGTAACACTTTAGCCCTTCGAAACCAGGGCAATGGGGGTTCCGTTTTTCGGGCGCAAAACTCGCCCGTAAGAGAGCGTAAAGCAATCACGTGCCGTGGGAGAAAACAGGAGGAAGTAGTTTCGGAAAAGTCCTATACATTTTGGCGACATCCCTGTCCGTGATTACTTAACGCTCTCTAACGGTCTCAGACAAAGTTGCACCCTTCAAAACGGAACCCCCATTCCCCTGTCTAGGTGCCAATTTTGAAAGAAACTAAATTCATACCTTCCAGGTTATTATCCTACACTCCCTAGCCTAAGTTTATTACGATCAAGTTCGATATCCGGGTTAACATATTTTAATTATTAAGGAAAAAGTGAGTTTCATTTGTATACAACAAGACCCTTAAATCGGGGTCTTTTAATGTGAAAATCTCTAATACCCAATG
>JADHXI010000111.1 GCA_016783065.1 Desulfobacteraceae bacterium
TTTCCTGGCTCAGATGCGAGGCATTGGAAATGGATCCCCTTACCGCGCCGGCCGTTTTTCTCTCCAGGGCGTCATAGAGGGGCCTTGATTCGCCCACAAAGGATGCGCCGTAGGTGATAAACCCGACCCTCAAGCCCCAAACATAATTTTCCTTGGTGGCGCCATCCAGCTTTATAGCCAGCAGCCTGGGGTCACGGCCAGTGAGTCTTGAGAATATGGATTCCTTGAGTGTTTCTTCTTCGTAAAACAGCCCGAAATAGGCGTCATCTGTGACCGCCAGGACATTGATGCCGCTCCGGGCGAGGGCTGTCAGGATGTCAGCAATACCATCAGCCTCTCTCTGGGTGACCGTGTAACCCGTGGGATTGTTAGGAAAGTTGAGTATCACAATAATTTTTTTCTTGTCCTCGGCTTCTGACTCAACACAGACCTTGAAGGCATCCAGGTTGAATCCGCCCTGGCTGTCGAACATGGAATACTGTACGATCCGCGCCCCCCTCCTGACCGAAAAGATGAGGTTGTAATTGCCCCACATCTTGTCCGGGAGTATGATTGTATCGCCCGGGTCCACCCACATGTCGGAGACCACGCTCATTCCGTGGGTGATGGCGTGACTCACAATGGGGAGGCTTATCTCCTTTTGTTTAAGAGAGGGGTTTTTTTCCAACAAGGCCTCCTGCCAGGCCTCACGCAAGGGCAGGATTCCGAAAGAAGGGGCGTAGGTAAGCGCCTCCTCCGGCCTGAGCCCACTGACCATTGACATAACCGAGGGGAGGAACATGGTCCTCCCTTTTTCGGTGGCCATGCCTACTGTGGCGTTAAACCTGTGGGCCTTTTCCTTTGCCTCGGCACCCTGTGAAAGGATTCCTTTTGGAAAAAAGAGGTTTTTGCCGACCTCTGACAGTGACTCATAGATATGTATATTTGCCTCTTTTATGGTCTTGTTCAACTCAACTGCGATTGGATTCATGAGACCTCCTTTCTTTTCTGGAGATGGGACGGGTGTAACCGAGAGCACCTTTATGTTTGCATTTTAAACAATTTCCGGGTGTTCTACCTCTCAGAGTCTCTCTCTGCTTTTTGATTAGCTGGTGGTTCGCGGAGTTGTCAAGAGAAATTTGGGGACGATAATGCAAAAAGGATGGCTGGGCCCGCCCCACAGTGCTGCTTGGGGGTGAGGCACCGGAGGGACTTTCAATTTGTCTTGACTTAAAAAGCGGTCTCTTAATATATATAGCCTGGCTTTTTGCTGATTATTTTCCATCTGAAAGATCCGAACCAGAGAGCGTTGAAACGTGAAACGTGAAGATTGTTAGTATCTGTGAGGCGCCGGGTTTCAGAGCAGGTTTTTTGGAACCAGGAACTGATGTTTTTTGGGAGGTGGCGAGGCCGTGACGCTGGTGGTTTACAACGAGGAATAGATATCGAGGTATATAAGGAGAGAGCTTATGACGGATGTAGTGATTGTTTCTGGCGCAAGAACGCCGGTCGGGAACTTCGGCGGCAGTTTGAAGGGCACACCGGTTGTTGAACTGGGTGCCCTGGTACTGAGGGAAAGCCTCAATAAGATCAATTTGAAACCCGTGGCATCAGACGCACTGACGCGGTTTGAACCCGACGGGCTTAAAGGCCTTGGGATGATTGAACTTGAGAAAAAGGGGTATGATTATGACGATTCCCATCAACCCGTTCAAGTTGATGAAGTAATCATGGGAAACGTGGTGGGGGCCGGTCAGGGGCAGAATGTGGCCAGACAGGCCATGATCAAGGCGGGTGTATCCAAGGAGACCAGTGCCTTTACTGTCAACAAGGTGTGCGCATCTGGAATGAAGGCGGTAGCGCTGGCAACTCAGGCCATCCGGGCAGGGGATGCCCAGGTGATCCTGGCAGGCGGGATGGAAAATATGAGCCTGATTCCCTACGTCCTGCCGGCAGCCCGATGGGGGGCCCGTATGAATAATGCCGAGCTGATAGACTTGATGGTGTTTGACGGGCTGTTTGAAATTTTTTATGGCTACCATATGGGCATAACGGCTGAGAACATCGTTGAAAAATATGGCATCTCACGGCAAGAACAGGATGAACTCGGAGCACTGAGCCACCAGCGTGCAAGAAAGGCGATCGCCGACGGGGTCTTGACCGATGAAATCGTTCCAGTGGTGATCCCCCAAAGAAAGGGAGATCCGGTTGTATTTGATATTGATGAAAGGCCCATGGATACCAGTGTGGAAAAGATGGGGAAGCTTCGCCCGGCATTCAGGAAGGATGGCACCGTTACCGCCGGAAATGCATCCGGTATCAACGATGCGGCAGCGGCCTTGCTCCTTATGTCCGCTGACAAGGCAAAGGATCTGGGTTTGAAACCCCTGGTCAAGATAAGGGCTTGTGCGTACGCCGGAATTGACCCGGCCTATATGGGGCTGGGACCCATTCCGGCCGTAAGAAAGATCTTTGAGAAAGAGGGCCTTACCATTGACGATTTTGGCGCCATCGAGCTCAATGAGGCCTTTGCGGCTCAGGCCGTCGCATGCATGCGGGAACTCAAATGCGATGTGGAAAAGACAAATGTCCATGGCAGCGGGGTCTCTATCGGCCATCCCATAGGGTGCACGGGCGCCAGAATCATACTGACCCTTATGGGCGTGATGTTAAGAGGCGGCCATGATCTGGGTCTGGCCTCGCTTTGTATCGGTGGCGGGCAGGGCATGGCAACGGTGTTGGAGATTGGCGATTGATGATTGTAGATTGTTGATTGAACAGGTCGACCAACTTTCGTCGATCATCAATCGTAAACTATAAATTCAAAAGGGAGTGAAAGATGTCGTACGAAAATATTATATTTGAGATAGAGGGGGATGTGGCGGTCATAAGGTTCAACCGCCCCAAGGCATTGAACGCCATTAATCCAGGTGTCCTGGAAGAGGTCGGTGACGCCCTGGACAAGATTGAAGCGGATTCCGGTGTGAGGGTGCTTGTCCTCACCGGTGAAGGTGAAAAGGCCTTTGTGGCGGGGGCGGACATCGCCTATATGGTGAAACTTTCACCCCTTGAAGGCCGTGAATTTTCACGCGGCGGGCATGAGCTCCTCTTCCGGCTGGAGAATTTGCCGATCCCCGTAATCGCCTGCGTAAATGGTTTTGCCTTGGGAGGAGGGACTGAGATCGCCATGGCCTGCGATTTCATCTATGCCTCGGAAAATGCCAAATTCGGTCAGCCCGAGATCAATCTGGGAGTCATACCGGGATTTGGAGGGACCCAGCGGCTTTCTCGGCTGGTGGGAAAGGCCATGGCCAAGGAACTCTGTATGACCGGGATGATGATCAGCGCCCAAGAAGCAAAGGAGATTGGCCTTGTAAACCGAGTGTTCCCGCACGATAAGCTGTGGGAAGAGACCCTGAAGACGGCCAATCTCATGGCTGGCAAAGGAAAGGTGTCCCTGCGGGCGGCCAAACGCTGTATAGACCGGGGGTTTGACGTTGACTTGACCTCGGGGTGTTATATGGAAGCCGATGCCTTTGCGCTATGTAAGGCCAGCCCGGATGCGAATGAAGGCATGAGTGCATTCCTGGAGAAGAGAAAACCTGAATTCAAAGGGGAGTTGACCTAGCCATGGACTTTACCCTGAGTGAAGAACAACAGATGGTTCGAGATATGGCGCAGCGATTTGCGGAGACCGAGATTAAGCCCAAGGCTGCCCAGCTGGATGAAACCCATGAGCATCCCGGGGATATTCTGAAGCAGCTGGGTGAATTGAAGATGATGGGGATAGCTGTGCCTGAGGAGTATGGCGGCGGGGGAATGGATTATGTGAGTTATGTCCTTGCCCTTATAGAAATCTCAAAGGGATGTGCCTCCACAGGGGTGATCATGTCTGTCAATAACTCCCTATACTGTTTCCCGGTGGATGCCTATGGGACAGATGAACAGAAAAAGAAATATCTCTACCCGTGTGCGGCGGGGGAAAAGCTCGGGTGCTATGGGCTGACCGAGGCAGGGGCCGGTTCAGACCCCGCCGGTATGCGGACGACCGCCGTGAGAGATGGAGATGGATGGGTCATAAACGGCGAGAAAAAATTTATCACCAACGGCAATGTGGCATCCTACGGTGTAATCGCTGCGGTTACGGAAAAAGGCAAAGGGTACAAAGGGATCAGCTCTTTTGCGCTGGACCTTGATAACACCCCGGGGTTTAAGGTGGGCCGGGTGGAGGAAAAGTTGGGTATCTGTGCCTCCGGAACCTCCGAACTGGTCTTTGAGGACGCCAGGGTGCCCGTAGATGCCCTCCTGGGGGAGGAGGGCGGGGGCTTCAAACAGATGCTCACCACACTTGATGGCGGCCGGATAGGCATCGCTTCACAGGCCGTGGGGATCGGGAGGGCCGTGCTTGAAGAAGCGGTGGCGTATGCCAAGACGCGGGAACAATTTGGCAAACCCATCTCTTCTTTCCAGGCCATTCAATGGAAACTGGCAGACATGGCGACAGAACTGGACGCGGCAGAACTCCTCACCCTGAGGGCGGCATGGCTGGAGGATCGCAAAAAGCCTTATGAAAAAGAGGCAGCCATGGCAAAGATGTATGCCTCGGATGCCGCCATGAGGGCCTCTGTGGAAGGAATTCAGGTCTTGGGCGGTTATGGGTATTGTAAGGAGTATCCCATGGAGAGGCATATGAGGGATGCCAAGATATGCCAGATATATGAGGGTACCAATGAGATCATGCGTTTGATAATCGCAAGAAATCTTATTAAGTAAACCAGGAGGTGGAGTGAGTTCTCAATAAGCCCGGTTATTTCTCCCGAACTTATTGAGAAGTTACGAGTTGGAGACTGAAACGTATCAATCGACACGATTCCATCGAAAGGGGGTTTTGCCATGCCCTTGACGTTTGACCAAAAGGTATTCGGGGACATAAGAAAGGCTTACAAGAGATGGCAAGAGCGCCTTGACAAGGTATTTTCCACCAGGTCAGAGCGGCTCGAGAGGTTCTCCACTGTGTCAGACATGGTAATCAACCGGATCTACACCCCGTCCGATATCAAAGATCAGGATTTCCCCGGAGACCTTGGCTTTCCAGGCGAATATCCCTTTACGCGTGGGGTCCAGCCCTCTATGTATCGAGGGCGGCTATGGACCATGAGGATGTTCGCGGGTCTCGGGAGTCCGACGGATACCAACCAGCGTTTTCACCACCTGGTAAAAGAGGGTCAGACAGGGCTTTCCACGGCATTTGATATGCCCACGCTGATGGGATACGACACGGATTCACCCAAAGCCAGGGGAGAGGCCGGAAAGTGCGGGGTCGCCATCGATACCCTGAAGGACATGGAGGACCTGTTTGAGGGACTGCCTATCGAGGAGATTACGACCTCCATGACCATCAATCCGCCGGCGCCGGTGATCTGGGCCATGTATATAGCCATGGCAGAGAAGCGGGGGATGGACAGAAAACGCATAGGCGGGACCATTCAGAACGACATGCTCAAGGAGTTTGTCGCGCAGAAGACCTTTATGTGCCCCCCGAAACCCTCGGTCCGTCTGATTACGGACACGGTGGAATTCGGGATAAAGCAGGTACCGAGGTGGAACACCATCAGTATCAGCGGATACCATATCAGGGAGGCCGGTTCCACTGCGGTTCAGGAGTTGGCGTTCACCCTTGCCGACGGGATTGCATATACTGAGGCGGCTAGGGAAAGGGGCCTTAACGTTGATGATTTTGCCCCCCGGTTTTCCTTTTTTTTCAATTCCCATCTGGATTTTTTCGAAGAGATCGCCAAGTTCCGTGCGGCCAGGAGGATGTGGGCAAAAATTATGAAGGAGAGATTTAAGGCGCAAGATCCCAGGTCCTGGTGGTTGCGGTTTCACACCCAGACGGCCGGATGTTCCCTTACGGCCCAACAGGCATACAATAATGTGGTGAGGACTTCTCTCCAGGCACTGGCAGCTGTTTTGGGGGGTACTCAATCTCTTCACACCAACTCGCTTGATGAGGTCTTGGCCATACCCACCGAGGAGGCCGCCACCATCGCCCTGAGGACCCAACAGATTATTGCAGAGGAGTCTGGTGTTGCCAATACCATTGATCCCCTGGGCGGGTCCTATTTTGTTGAGAGGTTGACCAACCAGATGGAGGAAGAGGCATTCGAAATTATCCAAAGGATCGATGATATGGGCGGAATGCTTGCCGCGATAGAGAAAAACTATCCCCAGCAGGAGATTGCCGATGCGGCCTATCATTACCAGAGACAGATCGATGGGAATGAAAAAACTGTCGTGGGGGTAAACAAATATGTCATGTCCGAAGAAATCCCGGTGGAGGTCATCGAAATAGATGAGGAGTTAGAAAGGCTCCAGATTGAGAAAACCAATCGGATAAAGAATGAGCGTGATAATAGGCGGGTGAAAGAGTCTCTTGGAAAGGTGGGCGAGGCCTGTGCCGGAGACGAAAATACCATGGAATCCCTCGTGGAGGCAGTCAAATCCCATGCCACACTCCAGGAGGTTTGTGACGTTTTTCGGGAGACCTTTGGGGTGTATAGGGATCCGGGCGTCTATTGAGCTTTTGGGAAATCCGCTGGTTCCGGAATCCATGTGAGAGGTGTTTATGAAACAAAAGAGGAAAGTTAGGGTAATGGTGGCCAAACCGGGCCTGGACGGGCATGATCGAGGGGCAAGGATTATCGCCAGGGCATATCGTGATGCCGGGTTTGAGGTGGTCTACACGGGGCTTCATCAGACACCTGAGGAGATTGTTGAGGCTGCCATCCAGGAAGATGTGGATATGATAGGACTTTCCAGCCTGGCCGGGGCACACAAATATCTGTTTCCAAGGACCGTCGAGCTTTTGCGGGAGAAGGGGGCCGATGATATTGTCGTCTGCGGAGGGGGGATTGTCCCTGACGAGGATATTGAGATGCTCAAAGAGATAGGCATCAAAAAGATTTTTACCCCCGGGACGACCTTGGAGGAGATCGTCAAATGGGTAGAAGAAAATGTGAAACCGAGGTGAAGATAGACTATGGACAAGGTTGTGGAAAAGGTGGTCGCGGGAGATGTGAGATCTGTGGCGCGACTGATTCGGGATATAGATGATGGGATCCCCGAGGTAAGGGAGTCCCTCAAGGGCCTTTACCCATACACGGGGAACGCCTACGTGATTGGTATCACCGGTGCTCCGGGTGTGGGGAAGAGTACATTGGTGGACCAGATGCTCAGTCATATAAGAAAAAAAGATAAGACCGTGGGTGTCCTCGCCGTTGACCCCACAAGCCCCTTCAGCGGAGGAGCGATCCTGGGGGATCGGGTGAGGATGCAGCGCCACAGCATGGATTCGGGGGTGTTTATCCGTTCGTTGGCCACACGTGGTCATTTCGGAGGACTGACACAGTCCACCCGCAGTGCAATCGATGTCCTGGATGCAATGGGAAAGGACTACATTATCGTTGAGACTGTCGGGGTTGGCCAGGATGAGGTGGATGTGGTCAAGACGGCCCACACAACCGTCATTGTGGTGATTCCGGGAATGGGAGATGACATTCAGGCCATAAAAGCCGGTATTCTTGAAACCGGTGATATTTTTCTAATCAACAAGGCAGATCGGGAAGGGACGGATAAGACCATGAGCGATCTTCGGTTGATGATTGAGATGGATCAAAGGAAATATGAAGGGGGCAAATGGAAGCCGCCCATTTTGAAGACTGAGTCAATTATTGACAGGGGGGTTGTGGAGTTCCTGGAAGAGGTCGAGAAGCACAAGAAATACCTTACCGAGACAACCGAAGGGTTGGAATTGAGGAAAAGCAAAGGCAAGGTACGGGAAGAACTGGGTGAGATGGTAAAGAACCGGCTCATACAAGAGGTGCTCAGCAAGCTTACTGAAACGGGTGAGTTTGATGGGGCGGTGCAGGCCATCGTGGAGGGCAAGACAGATCCCTATTCGGCCTGTGATGCCCTGGTCCTTCCCCGTTTGGGGCTTCATACCGGCTGACTTTCCCAAAACCTACACTTTTTGAAACAGAATCCGCCACCTCAAAATGGCAAAAAGGCGGGAGAATCGAAATCCTCATGGAAACCATTTTTTGGTGGATACGGCAGATCATTCTTTCATTGGCAGGCTGCTTCTTTCTTATTTTCGGGATTCATGTCTTGATGGCAGCCTATCAACTCGAGGATCCCGGGTATTTTGTCATGACCTTTTTTGCCTCAAATTTTATGATCCTTATCAGTGCCACCCTCTTGCTCGGGTTTGTCTTTCGTATGGTGAGGGCATTCAAACGCTCCAAAGACAACCAAGAATGATCATTGTTTACTGGGAGGTTATTTTAGCTATTTAAAGTTATTCATTAAATTTTTTATTCATATCCTTAAAGCGAAGTCCTAGCCTTGGGGGATCGTCTGTTGCAGATAATTAATTTCGAAAATACGGGGAGGTGAGACAAATGCCGCGTCGAAACAAACCACAGCCCATCGGGAAAAGGCTCATGAAGTTGAGGAAAGAGAAGGGCCTGACGCTCAAGCACCTGGCCAATGAGACAGGGCTGGCGTCAAAATATATCTCTCAGGTGGAAAAGGGGGAGGTGATGCCGCCGGTGTCTGTCATTCTCCAGCTATCAAGGGCGCTTGAGGTCGATTCGAGCATCCTCCTGAGGGCAGAAAAAAAGAGGGCGGGCAAAAAATCGGCTGAAGATTATCAGAAAAGAACCGAGGCCTATAGTTATGAAACCCTTACCCCGGAGGCGAGACACAAACATCTCAAGGCCTTTAAGATCCTTATTGATCCCAAATCAGAACACAAAGCCATCAGTTACCAACACCAAGGTGAGGAATTCCAATATGTCCTGAAGGGGAAGATTGAGGTGCTGGTGGGGGAAAACAAGAATATCCTTGGCCCCGGCCAGTGCCTGCACTTTAACTCCTCCATTGTCCACAGACTCAGAAATATCAGCTCGGAACAGGCCGAACTTCTGGTGGTGCTGTATACCCCTTAGCCGGTTGACCACAATAGCCTGCGCAAAACGTGCTGAAAATTTCAGAATCAGATAACAACCTTTACCTCTTTCTTAGCTTATTCGGTTTATCCGGGTGTGATTATGGCCTATCAGCTTTCTGAAGAACAGCGAATGATTCAGGCGATGGTCAGGGACTTTGCCAGGGAGGAGATTCTCCCCACGGCTTCGGAAAGGGACAAGAGCGGAGAGTTCCCCGCCGAAATCCTCAAGAAGATGGGCGAACTGGGCCTGATGGGGATGAGTGTGCCGCCTGAATACAATGGTGCAGGCGTCGATACGGTCAGCTATTCCGTGGCCTTGCAGGAAGTTGCCTATGCCTGTGCCTCTACTGCAGTGGTCATGTCCGTCCATAACTCAGTGGCCTGCGGTCCCATTTATCTATACGGATCAGAATATCTTAAAGAGACCCATCTGAAGCCTCTGGCAGTGGGAACCAAGATTGGTTCTTTTGCCCTTACAGAGGCGAGTGCCGGGTCTGATCCGGCCAGCCAGAAAGCGAATGCCGTTAGGGAAGGAGACGATTACGTTATCAACGGCACCAAGATGTTCATCACCACGGGAAAGAACTCGGACTTGACGGTGGTGACCGCTTATACGGACAGGGACAAGAAACATCGCGGTATCAGCGCCTTTGTGGTGGAGAAGGGTACCCCAGGATTTTATGTGGGAAAGGAAGAAGAAAAGATGGGGCTTCGTGCCTCTGATACGGTAGAGTTGATCTTTGAGGAATGCCGGGTGCCGGCCCAGAACCTCCTCGGGCAGGAAGGGGATGGCTTTGTGATTGCCATGGCCTCCCTGGATGGGGGACGTATCGGAATCGCCTCTCAATCCGTGGGGCTCGCACAGGCATGCCTTGATGCGGCCGTCAGTTACTCCAAGGAGCGTATTCAGTTCAACAAACCGATCGCCAAGTTTCAGGGGATCCGATGGATGATAGCCGATATGGCAACCCAACTTGAGGCGGCCAGGCTACTTACATTTAACGCGGCTGCCATGAGGGACCGGGGGGAGGATTTTTCGGCTGCAGCTTCAATGGCAAAGGTTTTTGCCTCCGAGATGGCCAATAAGGTGGCCTACCAGGCGCTTCAGATTCACGGGGGATATGGCTACATCCGGGAGTTTCCTTTGGAGAGATATTATAGGGACGCAAGGGTCTTTACCATCTATGAAGGGACTTCAGAAATTCAGAGACGGGTCATTGCAAATCATGTAATAGGAAAGTAGGGTATCGGGACCCCGGGCGTCTGGCCTGCAAGGCTCACAGTCCGGAGGGAGCGGGGAAATTGGTTCCTGAAGCTGGGTGAAAATAGAACCGCAGAATACCCGCCTGCCATGCAAAATACTTGGGGATTGAATAATAAATGTGGCACTAAAATCAACATTGCGGCACTATCCCGAGTTTGCATAAGGCATTGCGGGCAGGTCGAACAAGAAATTTCGAATTATGAAGTTTTTGCGCTTTTGTTTTGCGGTTTTGATTTCAGCCACAGATCAAAAATTTTAACAGAGGAGGAAAAAAATGGCCAAAGAGAACGCAGTAGTCGCTGTCTATAACACCCACACCGAGGCCGAAGGGGCCATCAAGGAGGTGGAAAAGGCAGGAATCGACATGAAAAAACTCTCCATTCTGGGGAAGGACTATCATGCGGAAGAAAAGGTGGTAGGGTACTATAACGCAGGTGACCGAATGAAGTTCTGGGGCAAATGGGGAGCCTTCTGGGGCGGCCTGTGGGGACTCTTATTTGGCTCGGCTATGTTTTTTGTACCGGGTATTGGACATATTGTGGCGCTTGGCCCGGTCGGGGGCTGGATTCTGGGGGCCATAGAGACTGCAGTGGTCGTAGCTGGTCTCAGCGCCCTGGGTGCCGGGCTTTACAGCATCGGGATTCCCAAAGATAGTGTTATCAAATACGAGACGGCCGTGAAGGCCGATAAGTTCCTTGTCATTGTCCACGGCACAAAAGAGGAGGTTGACAAGGCAAAGGATGTCATAAATACGACCGGTCCTGTAGAGGCCGATGTGCATTACCGGTAATTGGTTTAGCCGGTTCATGGTGATCAAAGATCCCGAAACGCCTTTTCAGCACATGCGATCGTCTTTTGGATGATGTCCTGGCTGTGGGCCGTTGAGACAAAGCTTGCTTCAAAAGGGGAGGGGGCCAGGTATATTCCCTGTTCGAGCATCCTTCTGTAATATCCCTTGAATAAGTCCTGATCACTGGCCTTGGCGGTCTCAAAGTCGGTCACAGGATCGGCGGTGAAGAAGATTGTGCCCATCGAACCGACACGGTTTATCACGGAAGGGATGCCAGCAGCCCTGGCCGCCCCCTCAAGATCCGAAAAGAGACTGTTGCCCCTCTCTTCAAGCTCTTTGTAAACGCCCCCCTTTCTCAACACTCTCAGGGTGGCCAGACCGGCGGCCATGGCCAGCGGGTTTCCGGAGAGGGTCCCTGCCTGGTATATATCCCCTTGAGGGGCCATCTTTGACATGATATCTTTTTTGCCGCCGTATGCCCCGACCGGCAAACCGCCCCCGATGATCTTCCCGAGACACGTGAGATCGGGCATAATCCCGAAGAGTTCTTGTGCCCCCCCCGGGGCTACCCGAAAGCCGCTGATCACTTCGTCAAATATGAGGAGGGAGCCGTGCTCACCGGTAATCCGGGAAAGGCCATCCAGGAATTGCTGCTGCGGAACAATCACCCCCATATTCCCAGGGATCGGTTCAACAATAACGGCGGCGATTTCCGGGCCAAACCTTTGAAACGCCTGGTCGAGTGATTCCAGGTGGTTGAAGGGAAGCGAGATCGTTTGACTGGCCAGGTCTTTTGGCACTCCGGGGCTCCCCGGGATACCCAGTGTAGCAACCCCTGAACCGGCCGTCACCAACAGGCTGTCCGCATGGCCATGGTAACAGCCGTCAAATTTAATGATCTTTTCCCTTCCTGTATATCCCCGGGCAAGACGTATGGCGCTCATGGTGGCCTCTGTCCCCGAATTAACCATCCGGACCATCTCGATGGATGGGACCATTTCTATAATTGTCTCTGCCATCTCAACTTCACGTTCTGTTGGAGCGCCATAACTTGTGCCGAGCCTTATGCTTTCCTCCAGGGCCTGAACTACCTCTGGATGGGAGTGCCCCAGGATCATAGGCCCCCATGAACAAACATAGTCTATATATTCATTTTCATCCGCATCCCAAAGGAACGCCCCATCCGCCCTGGCAATGAATGGTGGGTTAATGCCAACGGCTTTTCCCGCCCTTACGGGGCTGTTCACGCCACCCGGGATATACCTGCTTGCCCTTTCAAATAGAAGGTCAGATGTCTCTTTCATCCTCTGTCTCCCATATCTGTGTCCTTAATTGGACGTCTCGGAAATCCTACAATCTATTAAAATCAGATGACTATTGGTGGTGATTTAGTAAGTTCTCAATAAACCCTGGTACCGTGGGGTTCGGCCATTTCTTTCAGGCGTTCTCTAAACTTGTAGTTGCAGCGTGGCTGATATTTAGGGTTTTACCGAAGCACGGAGAAGTTAATAGGGGTTCAGGAGGAGAAAACCCTAAATATCAGCCACTGCGAAAATGAAAAGTAAATTCACTTTGAGAGAGCGCCTGAAAGAAACGCCCGAACCCCACTCCTGAAATTCTGTTGTCGCGCCCGGGTTTATTGAGAACTTACGTGATTTTTTGTACTAACCACACTGGTCCATTATTCCCTCCAGGGCGTAAGCCCTGAGTTCTTTGTCTTAACTGTTGAACGACGAAACCAGAGGGGCTAGAAGTATTCCATACTGGTTTTCTTAAACTCCTTTTCGCTAAAGAGCAGAACGTATTCATCGATGCCTATAGAGAGGGACATACGTTCCGCAATCTCATAACACTGCTGGTGATTGCTTCCGTGTATCATGGTATATACATTATATTGCCAGTCGTCCTGCGGTTTCCTCTGGTAACAATGGGTAACCTCCCTAAACCGCGACAGGGTTTCGCCAATTCCCTCCACCCGGTCGTCCGGGACGGCCCAGGCAACCATGGCATTTGAACTGAACCCTGCTTCTTGATGCCGCAAAGTCGCCCCAAAGCGCCTAAGGATCCCGCGTTTTTTGAGGTTCTTGACCCGGTCTAGTAATTTCTCTTCACTCATGCCAACCATCTCTGCCATCACTGCATAGGGTTTCGGAACAAGGGGCAGATCTCCTTGGATCAGCGCAATAACCTTCTTGTCCACTTCATCAATCATGGAATCCGTTCCTTTGCCGTGGTCTGAGTGCCGGTGTAGTCCTAAAGTGGTAACTTCTCAATAATTCTGGAAGAACTAACCTGGCATTTCTAGAGTGGGGTTTGGCTGTTTCTTGGAACCGCTCTCTCAAAGTGGATTTACACATCATTTTGGCAGTGGCTGATATTTGGGGTTTTCTCCTGTTGCCCCCTATTAGTTTCTCCATGCTTT
>JADHXI010000112.1 GCA_016783065.1 Desulfobacteraceae bacterium
TGGCTTCCAAAGAGAGAAAAGAAAGCCGCTGGGGATTGTGGCACTTTCGGAACGACTACCCTTCTCCCAATGACCGGGAGTGGTTGAAACACATTGTCTTGACCCAGGGAGAGGCGTTGGAAGATATCAAGGTCTCCCACAAAGAGATCACGAGGCTTGAGGGAGCAAGCAAATGATAAGGACAGGTTTTTTGGAGGGTCTCTCGGATAATATTGTCATTGATAAGGATAAATGCACCTTCTGCGGGATCTGCGTGGAGACCTGCGTACTGGATAACCTGAGGATGAAACAGGCCCCCTGCCAGAATGGATGTCCCCTTGGAGTAAACTGCCAGGGCTATATTCAACTGATTGCCCGCGGTGAAGAGGCCAAGGCCATGGAACACCTCCGTGAGACGCTACCCTTCCCCGGAATTCTGGGGAGAGTATGCTCCCAGCCCTGTGAAGAAGCCTGTTACCGAAAGACAATCGATGGTGAGGCAGTAGCCATCCGGGCACTCAAACGATACCTCTGCGATCAACTGGATAAGACTGAGGTTCCGGTGCCCGAATTGGCGTCCGGCACCCAAAAAAGGGTCGCAGTGATCGGGTCGGGACCGGCCGGGTTGATGGCGGCCCACGACCTGCTGACCCGGGGTCACGAGGTGAGCATCTTTGATTCTGAGGAGGCTCCGGGGGGAATGCTTCGGTGGGCCATCCCGGAGTTCAGACTGCCTCGTCCGGTCTTGGAAAAGGAGATTGAACTCTTGAGAAAAATGGGGGGCGTATTTCACTGCGGTGTTACCATAGGCAAGGATGAGACATTGCAGGATCTTAAAAACCGATTTGATGCCATCATCATTGCCACAGGTTGCCCCAGACACGAGAGCCTGGATATGGATGAAGAGGATCTCTCCGGTTTATATCACGGGCTCCCGTTTCTGCGCGATGTCCGGGCAGGTAAGCCTCCGAAAGTGGGAAAGAAGGCAACCGTGATCGGAGGGGGGAACACGGCCGTTGACGCGGCACAGACGGTCCTGAGACTGGGGGCTGAAGATGTTACTATCATTTCTCTTGAGTCTAAGGAGGAGATGCCTGCCTTCCCATGGGCCCTGGAAGAGGCCCTGACTGAGGGGATCAGGCTACGGAATGGGTGGGGTCCGGTCCGGTTTTTGCCCAAAGAGGGTGTCCTGAATGCCATAGATTTTAGACGATGCATCCGGGTATTTGATGACGCCGGGAGGTTCAACCCACATTTTGACGATACCCAAAAGATTTCCCTCGAGGCCGATACGGTGATTGTGGCCATTGGCCAGACCCTTGATACGAATTTTTTGGAAAAAATAGGCCTTCCGGCTGAGAGAATCGACCAGGTCGATCCCCTGACGCTTCAGGGTCCGGATGAAATGGTCTTTCTGGCGGGCGATGTCGTGGACGGCCCCTCCTCGGTGGTGGAGGCCATGGCAAAGGGAAGGCGTGCCGCCGAGTCGGTGGATCGATTTCTGACGGGAGAGCACCTTCGCTACGGACGCGAGTATGCAGGGCCCGTGGAAACTGACTTTGAGATCGATACCCGTAAAGGGATTTCCGGGAAAAGGGCCAAGATTCCGGTACGAGGCCTTCGAGGAAAAGAGGACTTTCAGGAACTGGAACGGGGGCTCGATAAAGATACGGCCCGGAAAGAGGCACAGCGATGTTACTCTTGCGGCGAACCGTTTGGCAAATACAGAACCTGCTGGTTTTGCCTGCCGTGCGAGGTCGAATGCCCTCATGAGGCCCTGTGGGTGGAAGTGCCGTATTTGTTGAGATAATCCCTATGTATCTGGGTGGATTTTCCTCGGATGCAGGCTGGAAGGAAGGGGTTCTTCAAAATCAGAAGGCTGATTTTTCTTGACATAAGACCTTTTTTGTTGTTCCATTAATCATAGCTGTCTATCCAATCACCTAACCTCTGTCCAGGAGGTTGCCCTATGAACAGGCGACTCAAAATGTGCAAGCCCTGCTCCTGACGGGCGTTGATCGTCTTGCAGGAGCTTTACTTCCCGATGCAGGCCTTCGGCCGCAACCAAATCAGTGACCAGAAACCCGATTATTTCTACCGGACTTATTGTTAAGTTGCCGATAAATCGTGTTGGCATCTTGCAGAGAAGTTACCACTAAATACGCTTAGTGGTAGGATCACAATTTGATAACCCACTGTAACAATGAATAGGAACCGTTCACGGGTCCAAAGGTTGAGGGGTTCAGAGGATTTCGGGGTTCCAATTTCAGTCTTTTCCCTAACCCTGAACGTTGAACCCCGAACCTGTGAACGGTTAAATGGATAGAAAATGAAAGATCTAACGGCAAAAGATATTATGAACCAGGAAGTCTTGGAAGTGAGGGCGGACTGGTCCGTCCAAAGACTGATTGAATTTCTGGTTGAAAATTCTATTTCGGGCGCTCCGGCCATATCCGAAAAGGGGAATCTGGTTGGTGTGGTCTCTTTAACCGACATCATTCGCCACGACACTTTGCTGGAAAAGGGTTCGCAATCCTATGAGACCCATGAATATTATCTCCACACCCTCAAAAGCCAATTCACGCCACAAGAAATTGATTCACTCCATTTTGGACACGAACCCTTGATGACGGTCCGCGACATCATGACACCCACCATCTTCAAGGTCAGTGAGAACGCAACCGTGCAAAAGGTTGCCGATACCATGATCAGGAATCGCATCCACCGGGTATTCGTCACGCGGGAAGAAAAGGTGGTTGGTATTATTTCGACGGCGGACATGCTACGGGTTATCCGGGATTTATGATCCCGCCATCGAAGAGGGACTGGAGAAATAGGAAATTCTTAACCCTCATTCTGAGCAGACATAACGTTTCTTGGTGTTTGGCCTACTGGGCTCCCATGGTTTCTGTCTTCTGGATCATACCCCATTTGAGAATGGTCTTGTTCTCCAGGGTCTCCATCCCCAGTTTTTCTGCCAAAATACCGACCAATGCAATTGTGAAGATTGCAGCAACCATGAGCGGGGCCTCCATATCGAAATAGGACATGTAGATGGTCCATCCGATTCCCCCTGCGGTGGTGGCTGCCCCAAAGACCAGTTCCACCGCAATTGCAGCCCTCCAACTCCTAGCCCAGGCTATTTCAAAACCCGTAATCAAGTAAGGGAGGGTCGATGGGAGGATGACATGCCAGAAAAGCTTGAGCCCCTTCAGGCCTATGTTTTTGCCCACCTCGATATAGGTCTGATGGACGGTCCGAAATCCGGTATATGCATTAAGAAAGATGGGCCAGAGGGCAGAATTGAGCACCACGATCAGCAAAGACAAGGGGCCAAGACCAAACCAGATTATAAGGAGTGGCAGAAGGGCCACTGAGGGGAGGGGATGCATCATGGCCAGGATCATCTCCATGATGCTGGCTACGATTTGTGACTTCATGGACAGGAATGTCAGTAAAAAGCTCAGGAAAAGGGCGATGGCCATTGCGTAAACGATAAAACTCAGGGTAACACCTACCCGCATAGAAAGATCGCCCGCACTGTGCCAGAATTGAGCCAGGACATCCAGGGGGGAAGGGAAAAGGAGTTCACTGACGATTCGGGCCCGAAAAATAATCTCCCACACAATGAGAATTAATAACAAGCCCCCCAGTTGAGTGGCTGTCTTACCTGTTAGCCATTTCCACAACCTTCCCGACTCCGGTTTTTGAGAAATAGCGATGATTTGTTCCTGTTGGCTCATTGACGCATTTTTCCTCTACAGCCCTATTTCGACATTCCCCACTTGATGACCGTTTTCTTTTCGATGGTCTCGAAAACGCCCCTTTCCATCACGACCCCAAAGATAATGATGACGAATACCCCCGATAGTATCTGGCTGAAATTGACATACTGGAGGGCCTCAAAGATAAACCAGCCGATCCCTTCAGAATCCGTGGTCGTTCCGAATACCATTTCAGCTGCCACGACCGTCCTCCAGCTCCTGGCCCAAGCGACCTTGAGGCCTGCCAGCAAATAAGGAAGTGCTGAAGGTATCATCACCGAACCGATCAGTTTAAATTTTCTGAGCCCCACATTTCGCCCTACTTCCATATAGGTCACATGGACGGCCCTAAAACCGGTATAGGAATTTAGGAGGATCGGCCAAAGGCAGGAGTTGATGGTGAGGGCCACAACCCCCTCAAAACCGATTCCTATCCAGACAATGACCAAAGGAATCATGGCCACGGAGGGCATGGGGTGCATGATGGAAGTCAGAACCTCGACTATGTAAGCGGCTCGGGTGAAGAGCAGTGCCGCGGTCGTCATTACAGCTGCAATAATAAGCGAAGCAGCAAGCCCGACCAAAATTGCAAGGACGGTGTAGTAGAGTTTGTACAACAACTCCCCGGAGATGAGGAATTCAAAGAACATCTTCCCAACGGTCCAGGGTGGCGGCATCGTCATTTCACTTGCCTGGTGTCTCACAAAGTAGGCCCAGGCCCCGATCACGAGCAGCAGGAAGATGGCCTGATAAATGCTCTTTCTAAGAAATGAGATTCTTGTCAAAACTCGCCCAATTTACTGTTTCAAGAGATTATAAAGTGTCTCCCAGAATTTCCCGAAATTGGGGTCCGTCGCGACCCTGGGTTGTGGCAAAGGATTATCAAACACCTGAAGGACTCTCCCGGGGTTGGTACCCAGGACGAGGATTCGTGTCCCGAGCAACATTGCCTCCTCTATATTGTGCGTAACAAAGAGAATGGTCTTCTGGGTTTCTTCCCAGATCTTCAGTAATTCCACCTGAAGGCCAGTCCTTGTCTGAGCGTCTATGCTGCCAAATGGCTCGTCCATCAGGAGGACCTTTGGGTCTAATGCAAGGGCCCTGGCAATGGCCACCCGCTGTTTCATCCCCCCTGAAAGCTGATGGGGAAATGCCGCATCGAAATTCTCATCAAGTCCTACCATCCGCAGGTGTTTCTTTGCGACCTCCATCCGGTTTTGGCTGTTTGAGTAAAGGCGGTTGACCTTCAGAGGATAAAGGACATTTTTTAAAGTTGTCTTCCAGGGAAAAAGCTGGTTCAAGTCCTGGAACACCATTGCACGGTCCGGACCCGGCTCCCGAACCCTCTTGCCGTCCAGGAGGACTGTCCCTTCAGTTGGTTCCTCGAAACCTGCAATCAGCCGCAGGGTGGTTGATTTGCCACACCCTGACGGCCCGATTATACAAAGAAAATCCCCGTCACTGACCTCGAAGTTAATATCTTTCAGGGCCTGGACAGGGGGCTCCAAATACCGTTTGGACAGGTTAGTCACCTTGAGCTTTACCCTATTGGCATCCACAGTTTCCTGGCTCCCTACTCTCAGAAGGCAATCGCCTTTTGATTCGAGCTCCTGTAAACAAGACCGGGGGGAAACAAAGACACATTTCGATCCCCCCGGCAGTTATTGCCATCCTAAATTAATGGCCCGCTTCAACAAGCTCTATCATGGCAAAGTCGCTCAACTTCTTTGGTTTCTTTTTGATAAGACCCACTTCATACATAAAATCAGCGTACCTGAGTAACTGTTTTTCAATATCGTATTCAGACACATCATAACGAACCTCGGTCTTCAACTGCTTCATGGTATCCTCAACCGACATCTTGAGGGTGGGGGCCAGTATCTCCGCCGCCTCTCTGGGATGCTCGGTCGACCACTTCGCTGCCTCGTTGTAAGCCTTCACCACTGCCTGATAGACCTTGGGGTTTTCCTTGGCCCATTTTGTGTTGACCACCACCTGTGCATTGGGCATCCATCCTCCCGGGTTGGGCCACAATGCTGCAATGGATTTCATTCCCTTCTCCTTCTCAAGCACCGCAAAGGGAGGACTTGTGAGGTGAGCATCGACCTGTTTTTTGATAAGTGACTGGTAGGATATGGGATGTTTCATCTTGATAATATACATATCCAAGGTTTTCGGATCATAACCATTTATCTTCAAATACCATTGTAAGGCGATGTGGTTGGAACTCCCCGGTGCCGGGGCACCGATCTTGAATCCTTTTTTAGACTTGGCCAGCTTTACAAAATCGTGAATATCCTTGATATCCTTATGATAGGTCACCAGTTCGTGTTTATAGGCGGTCATAACATCGGCTGTCTTGGTGGGGGCCCCTTTGCTCCAGCCTTTGATAAACGGGGCAAACCCGGATATCCCCACATCCAGCCGGCCCGCAATCAGGGCGCTCCTGACATCGGCCCCCGAGGCAAACCGGGTCTCCACCACCTCGCAACCCGGCGCGTATTTCTGGATCAGTTTCTTTTTGACCACAATGGTATTTACAGCACACCAGAGTCCATACTGTTGCGCAACCCGCACCACGCATTTTTCTGCGGCAACGGCCTTAGGGACCTGTCCGGGAAAAAGGCCAAATAGGGCCAGTACAAGAACGGCCACAACTATCATTTTGATTGTTTTCATGTCTGTTCACCTCCTGATCGTTAAAGGTTATCCGCATGTAAACGAAATAGTGGTATGTTTTGTTTCGATTTTCACCCCCTCTCTGACTGATTGATCGTTGCTGGCTACTTCCTTTCCAAAATGGCGCAAATGCCCAATCCACCTCCACCACAGATTGTCAGGAGCCCATACGTGGCGTCGCATCGTACCATCTCATGGATGAGCGTGGTTAGTCTCATGGAGCCTGTAGCACCAATGGGGTGCCCGAACCGTGCTTACAATAACAACCTCTTTCATATTCCTACCTCCTTCATCACCAAAGGAGACCTTTGAAAAACGCCCCCTTTTGGCCAATTTCGGCATCAGGCTCAAATTTCAATCCTCGAAATATTCAATATATTCCTGTGGTTGAAATTCTCGCCTTCCTTGACCTTGACCAAAATTGAACATTTTTCAAAGGTCTCCAAAGGCACTGGGAAACCCCTCTTTTGAACTAGCCCTTCCCGAGGGTCAGAGAAAAATCCTTTTTCTGAATATTAATATACCCATGGTCTTCCTGTTTCGTCAATTCATGAATCAAGGCCATCACGGGTTTGTGTCCACTGGGATAACTGGTATCGATCGGGCCTGCGGCAATGGTGGCTTCCACATGTTCTTCTTGAAACAGGGCCCGCAGCAAGAGTTCATCGTCTGAGATCCCAGGGCGCCCCACTTCTTTTCGTAGTTCTTCTATGCTGGGTTGCGGTTGCTCCCATTTCAAAAGGCCCTTGGCCTCAGGCAGACTTGTTATTTTATCCAGGGTATTTTGGTCTATTGGGGCGGGTGGTCTCCCGTAGTGTCCCAAAATATATCTGATAGCCTCTTCTGTGGCCACCTTGTATCGCTCCCCTAAGAGTACGTTCAACACTGCCTGGGTGCCCACCAGCTGGGAGAAGGGCGTGATCATGACTGGGTAACCCCATTCCTCGCGAATCACGCTGACCTCTTCCAGGACCTCCTCCAGCCGATGCGCCATCCCTCTTTCTGAAAGCATAAACTCAAGATTACTGATCATTCCCCCCGGTACCTGGTGAATGTACTGAAAGGCATCGTACTCGACGGGGGCTCCCATGGGCTTTCCTTCCCTCCTGGCAACATATCGAAAATGGTCCGAGATAGATTTTACTGCTTCTCCATTCACTTTCGGATGAAAGCCCACTCGGGGAAGATTCATTATCATGTTTTCCGTTGACGGGTGGGAGGGACCGTTGGCGAGGGGTGAGGCACAGGTATCTATTATTTCAACACCCAATCCCACCGAATCAAGGCAGCACAAAGGCGCAAGCCCGGTGGTGCAATGGGAATGCATTTCAAGGGGGAGTTTCCCGATCGCCTTTTTGATAGTCGGCACCAGGGTCTTGGTCCTCTCCGGCGTCAAGAGACCGATGGAGTCTTTTATCATCACGTAGTCTGGCTTTAAAACAGTCATCATCTCGGCCGTCTTTTCTGCATAAAATTCATCGGTATGAACGGGGCTAAGGGAATATACCAGCGGTACCACCACCTCTATGCCTTCAGACTTGGCAACAGCTACCGATTCCGTGAGATTGTTCCAATCATGCAAGGCATCAAAAATCATGAGATGTTTTATGCCATTGGCTGCACAGCGTTTTATCCAGAGTTCGATCACGGAATCAGGCACGATATTGAAACTGGTGAGTGATTTACTCCGAATCAACGCCCTCAGAGGGGTTTTTGGTAAGGCTTCGGCAAGCAGACGGATCCTCTCCCATGGGTCTTCACGCAGATACCGGAGGCATGCATCAAAATGGACCGTGCCCATCAATTCCACTGCCATAAACCCGGCCTCGTCCATTATGGGCGCAATGGGCATCATGTGGGCCGTTCTCATCCGCGTTGCCCAAAGACTCTGGTGTCCATCCCTCAGTGTCGTGTCTACGAAGCGAATCTCCTTCATATTCTTCATACTCCTTAAGCAATCTGTAACCGTTCACAGGTTCAGGCCTGCCCGTCATTGCTCTCGCTCAGGCGAGGCGGGCGGGGTTCAACGTTCCGGGTTAAGGACAAAGAAGGGATTGAAGACCCGAAGTTCTCGTTAAAAATGCTCTCTTTCCCAAGTAATTGCCAATTTGGCTCCAAATTTCGGATTAGGCATGACCAAGCCTGACGCTTTTCTCGTAAATACGCATCCCAAATGCGGTCCTGGGATGACAATGGAACCTTGAACCCCTAAACCTTTGAACCCGTGAATGCCTACGATATTTTTCAATCGACAATCAACAATCATCAATCAACAATCCCCTGTCTTCCCTACGACCCCTGTCCCTCTTCAACCTCTTCCACCAGAAAGAGTGTCTGTTGGTACTCGACCATCTGACTATTATCAACGCACACCTTTACAATACGACCCCGTACTCCCGCCTTGACAGTGTTGAAGAGCTTCATTACCTCAATGATGCAAACCGTATCCTCTTCGGTCACTAACCGGCCCTCTTCCACAAAGGGCGGGGCCCCAGGCTTGGGAGCCCCGTAAAAGGTCCCCAGCATGGGGGCTTTGATGGTGATGAAACCCTCTTCATCCACATCAGAGGGTTCTTCCACGGGGGTCTCCTCGTTCGTAGCCGCTACCGCTAGTTTTTCAGAGACCTTTGCGGGGCCCAGCTCCTGGGCACTGAACTCCGGTTCCTGAAGAAGTCCCCCCTTCTTATCGCCCTTCTTAACAATCAATTTCAGATCGCCCGTTTCCAGATGCAGTTCGTCAAAGGTGGATTCCTCTAACATCTTCATTATTTGGATTACATCCTCTTGGTTTATTTCCTCCATGAATAAATCCTCCCGGTTAATAGTCCTAAATCAGCTAGAACTTGTATGTGTTTCGTTATCAAGAACGGCCCGAATACCTACACCGACCCGAAAATGAGTTTTGGCATAATGAGGCACAGGGATGGGACATAGGTAATTATGATGAGAGCGATATCGATAATAATCATTATGGGAATAGATGCCTTCATCACGTCGTAGAGAGATAGCTGGGAAAGGGAACTGCCCACATAAAGGTCTCCGGAATCTCTCCTCCCAGCCGTCCCCCGCTAACTTCGCACATCTGGATGACATTGGACCTGAGCGCTGCATACTGGGTGGGGTCGTCCTTATACAGGGAGGCCGCCCAATAGATCTCAACCTTGAACCGTCCGTTTGAGTTTTCTTCCAACTTCTTGCCCAAGTACCCGATAGCCTGGCTGAGAGGATGCAGACTGGGGGGTAATTTGGGTCCGGGGTAGTTGAACTTGATCAGGATCGGTTTTTCAGCCACCGCGTCAGTGTGGGCAACCATCATACCGACCATAAAAAACAAGATGACCGTCAGAGACAAAATACATACCTTTTTTCTTAACATGAGTGACTCCTCCTTCCGATTATTTTCCGTTAATAATTTGAACGTTGGAGCCATTCTCCTCTGCCGTTTGTACCTTGATCTATCACCTCCTTTCAAATAATTCCCTCTTCCGTGAGTTTCAACATCTCTTCCTCCGACATACCCAGAAGCTCGCCGTATACCTCTTTGTTATGACCGCCGGGATAGGGAGCCGGTTCGGAAAATTCCGCCTGACATTCGGTGAAGTGTATGGGAAATCCCGCTGTCTTTATCCCGGTTGGGCCACTTTTTGGATGACTCAGTTCCTGGATCATCCCCCTGAATTTTAGTTGAGGATCTTCCAGGATCTGGCTGATCTCAGGCACTGAATCACAGGCCACTCTCTTTTCTCTCAATCGTTTAAGGGCCTCCCTCACGGTCAGATCCTTCAGCCATTGGAGTACAATCTTTTCCACCTCATCCGAATTTTTGGAACGGCCTTCCTGGATCTTAAACCGAGGGTCCTCCTTCAGATCTTCTCTTCCAAGCGCCGCCGTAAAAGCCTCCCACTGATCATTGGTGGCCACACAGATGATGACATATCCATCCTTTGCCGGATACGCATTCCAAGGCGCCAGTCTGGGATTCCGGTTTCCCGTCCTCATGGGAATTCCCCGTTCGAGATGGAGGTCCAGGGCTTCATCCATGATCATGGAGAAACAAGCATCCTGCATGGAGATGTCAATTCTTTCCCCTTTTCCGGTTTTTTCACGGGAGTAAAGGGCGGCCAGGATACCGGAAAGGCCGTACATGGCAGGTATCATATCCCCAATCCAGGCCCCGCAGCGGGTGGGCGGGCCATCGGGAAAACCTGTAACCCCCATAATACCGCTGGTCCCCTGGATGGTCAGATCAAAAGCGGTGCGCTCCCTGTATGGCCCATCCTGACCATAGCCCGAGATTGAACAATAGATGATCTTGGGGTTAATCTCTTTCAATCTCTCATAATCAAACCCGAGTCGGGCCATACTCCCGGGGGCAAAATTCTCCAGGACCACATCCCCTATTTCTATCAGACGCTCCAGGATCTTTTTTCCCCTCTCGTCTCTCATGTTGAGGGAAACGCTTTTCTTGCCGCGATTCCGCTTCAGGTACAGCAGGGAAACATCAATGTCGCTCTTACTCTGATAGTTGACACCTTCATGACCGGCGAATGGAGGGTTCCATCTGCAGGGGTCACCTACCTTTGGCCGCTCAATCTTGATCACTTCAGCGCCCATGGCAGCCAGATTCATACTGACAAAAGGTCCTGACAGATATGCTGTCAGATCGATTACCCTCACGCCTTCAAGATGGCTCTTCATCAATCCCTCCAGTAAAATTAGAAAAGGACTCGCTTCGCTCCATCCGTTTGTTCAGTACAGATGGAATTCAACAATTTCTGGCACCTTCGATCACTTTAGGCGCTGATATATAGCTTGGTCAAGACAAACTCACGATGTCCCAGGACCTCGGTTGCGGTCAGGCGACCATTGGCGGTTCGGACGACCATGTCCAACAACCCGTCACCCGCCTCATCCAGTGTCATCTCCCCCCTAAGGATGGCTGACACGTTCAGATCGATGTGCTCGCTCATGGTTTCACAGGTCAAGGGATTTGCAGAAAGCTTTATCACCGGCAATATGGGATTTCCGACGATGTTTCCCTGGCCGGTGGGAAACAGATGCACCACGGCACCGGAGGCCGCCCAAAGCGTGACTGCCTCTGCTGCCGCTGACGATGTATCCATATACCACAGCCCTTTGCCACCGGGTGCCTCGGCAGGCTTTAGGACCCCCACATAGCTGGCCTTCTCTCCTATCTTCTGAAGGTTCCCAAAGGCCTTCTCCTCAATGGTAGTCAAGCCTCCGATGATGTTTCCCTTTGTGGGCTGGGAACCGGAGAGGTCGTTTGTCTTGTTCTGGAGGATGATGTCGTTGTACGCATTAAATGTCTTCATAAAGGCTTCACCCACTTCGGGCGTCGCGGCCCGCTCCTTGCACACATGCTCCGCACCCATGATCTCCGAGGTCTCTCCAAAACAGGTGGTGGCGCCCATCTCGTTCAGTTTGTCAAATACGTTCCCGACCGTCGGGTTGGAGGCAAGCCCCGAGGTCGTATCAGACTCCCCGCATTTTGTTGAAACATAGAGTTCATCCAGAGAGCATTCGGTCCGCTGAAGTTCCGAAGCCCAATGCATATACTCCTTGGCCTGACGCGAAGCCTGGGCAATGGCATTTATGTCTCCCTGGCGTTCAATGGAAAAACCCTTCACCGGTTTGCCTGTCTCGGCAATCCCTTGAACAATTTTATCTGTCCAACCGGGCTCAATGCCGATGACCACCACCGCCGCGACATTCGGGTTGGCCCCAGTGCCGATGATGGTCCGGAAAAAAAGCTCCAGGTCTTCACCAAATTGCAGACGACCATAGGCATGGGGGATGGCCAGCGTCCCCTTCATATTGTTGGCAACCGCCTCACTAGCCGCGTTTGAAAGATCGTCGAGCGGCAGGATGAGTACGTGATTTCTTACCCCCACTCTACCATTCTCACGACGATAACCCTGAAATTTTGGTATCTCCATATCTACCACCTCTTTGTCTTCAAATTGTGAATGTGAACATGATCCCCAGCCTTGATCTCGGCAACCACCTTACCAATGTCATTACCATACTTGATCACCGTGCCGCCTGCGTCGGCATCCCTCAGAGCAATCTTGTGGCCCAAGGGGATATCCTTCAAGGCCTTCATCTCAACAGGGTCCTGTGTGTCCATATAAAGCCCCTTGGCCACCTCGCCCGCCTTGATATCCACGGTGGCAACTCCCACTGTGTCTTCTTTTTCATGAACCAGAAATCGTACCATTTTTCCTCTCCTTTCTCCATGATCGTTTCGCGTTTTTAAAGATCAAAATTACCTGCCATTCTTTGGATTTTAGATTGTTGATTGTTGATTGATGATTGAAACCTGACACTCATGTAAAAAGTCAAAATCTCACGCAAAGGCGCAGAGCTCGCAAAGTTAAATTATTAATATTAAAAGATATTTTCTTGGCGTTCTTGGCGTCTTTGCGAGAAAAAATAGTTTTTACGAGTTCATCAAACTTGAAACTTGAAATTTGCCGAAGATCGAACATCCAACATCAAATCTACTTTATCTTCTCAATCTCTTCCCTTTTCAGGCGATTAAGGACCACAGGCTTTTGCGTCAATTCGATCCCGGTCTCATCTTTTCTTTTTTGGCAAATATTGATCAGCCAATTGTCGTTGTCTGTTTTCGGAAAATCCTCTCTATAGTGCCCCCCCCGGCTCTCCTCTCTTAAGAGGGCCGA
>JADHXI010000113.1 GCA_016783065.1 Desulfobacteraceae bacterium
GCCCCCTGGTGGTTGCTCCGTCAGATTCGAACTGGCTATCCACCCACAAATGTCTGAACATTTTGAGAAGATGCGATTTGCCGCTTCCAAAAAAACCGCTTACCCATGCGGCAGGCTGAACCGTTGAATCGGCATTACCCAGATACGATTCAAGGATTCGGGTAAGACCACCCTTGTACTGGCCTTCGCAGACAAAGTGCTCCAGTTCATAACGCAGGGTTTCAATTTCTTTCCTGGTTGCCGATTCCGTTACAGCAGCCACACCGTCATTGAGCAGCTTTGCGATAGCAGGATCTCGCTGAAATATTTCACGGTTTTTCATGAGTCGCTCACCCCGTTATGTAAGGTTATGGGAACGGCCAAATAATTCCAGCCGTCCCGCGCATCGAGGAGCCGATAATTGTTATTTTCAAACTCACCCGGAAAGAAGAGCAACAAACGGCCCCGAATGTCATGTATGACTTTCTTCAGGATTAAAGATACCTTGGTAAAACCATATAAACTCGCCACTCCATACACGGCCACCACGCTTTTTGTATCTACATCTGAGTTTGTTAATTCCTTTCGGAGTTCTTGAGCGGCATACTGCAAAAAGCCGCTTTGAAGTTTCATTGTCAGGTCTTCCGGAGATTCGAAATATAGGTCTCTATATGCTGTGTTGGTCATCCAGGTGGCGAAGGTTTTCGTAAAATTGAACGACCTCCATTTATGTTCGGCATCTTTGGTTGCCATTTCAAAAAGCTCAAGCCGAGTACGCAATTTGCGTTCGGCCTCTTTGGGATAGACCACAAAGATAGTCTTCTGATCTCCAGCCAAATTACGCTGCCATGGCGCAGAAATATGATTACGATAGCGAGTTACCAGTTCTTCAATCCGTCCCATGTATCAAATGCCTTTCATCTTCCGTAAATAGGCGGGTAAATGAAACCTCCACAACCCCGCCTGCCTGGCTTAAATCCAAAAAACCCAAACGTTTGGCATCAGTGGTCAGAGAGACCAGTTCCTCATAAGGTGTATCGAGCACTTTTGCCCAAAGCGTATTGAATAAGCCGCTGCCGCGAGCCCCAAGAATGTAACCCAACACAAGGGCATAAGCCGTGACAATAGGAGTCGAGTTTACCTTCTGCCGATATTTCCGCACACGGCCTGTCAGGTGCCCGGACTGTGTCCAGGAAGATGACGTATTGCGCACGACAGTATCAAGCGTACCGTTATTTAACCTGTTCTGGACACCCTGCCGAAGAGCCTCTTTCATTTTTTGACGCATGAGCTCTTCACCGGTATTCATCTGAAGGATCGGGGGCGATGTAATCCTTAAAAGGGGGTCCCTCGCTAAAGCGGTTAACAAAGCAAGCAGAGGGCGACCAGGTTCATCAACCTGCCAAAGATAGCGCAAGATACGGAAGAGCGGGATAGTCGGATCGAGCCCATAAAGCTCGCTTAAGCGTTGGCAAGTAAGCTTCCGCGTTGAAACGGTCTGCTTGCCAAGACAATTTTGGTCAATGATGGCAGATATATAGGCTTCACGTGGGGCATCTTGTTCCTGGTCTTCAAACAATAAATCCAGTTCTTTGAACATGATTGTTCTGCTGGTGTGTGTGCCTTTGTCCCCGAATCGAAAACCCGCCTTAATCCACGGCTGGGAAGCATCTGAATCCCGCAAGAGAACATTTTCTTTGAGTATCGGATCTCGTTTCATTTCAACCTTTCTTTTTTGCCTGCCAGTTTGCAGGCTAAATATTACTTTATTTTAAACCCAAATGTCAAGAAAAAAATGATTTTGGTTAAGAGCATTATCAAACCGCCTTATTTATGATTATTAAGAAATGGGGAGTCAGTGCAGAAGTCGTACTATGAAAGGGGAAAAGGAGCCGTAAATCGCAACAATTTAGAATCAGTTGAACTTGTGATAACTATTTAGGTCAACCAAGGAAAAACGTGTGATATCATCATTCAGAGGGGTGGTTCGAGGGTTGAGATATGTCATGGATACCTTGTGAGATGAAATGAAATTGTCAGATTTGGTGGGGGCGCTCTTTACATAATTGCATGATCAAATGCTAGCAATCACAAATAAGGATACCCTGTGCAACACTCGATTAACCCCATGGCCCCTTTTGAGCTAGGTCATTAGTTGCGTTTTTTGTGTCGCCTATTGCCAAGGACCGGTTTTATGTCCACCACGGGGGTTTGGTCAAGCAGCTCCAGGGATTCTACCAAGATCCGGGAAGGCGTCTCAATGGCCAAGATCCGGGTCTTATGAAGACCGATGGGGTTTGGTCTATGGGGGGCCCGCGTGGCAAAAACCCCCATAAGTGGATTTTCACGGTTCCCTCTTGGGTGGACGCGTAGTCTGGAACGGTCCGCCAGGTGCATCCAACTCAGGACCAAGATTTCACCTCCCTTTTTCAAGCCATCCAGGGCTCCGGAGTATTTCGGCTCAATCTCGATCCATGCCTCTGGCGCCCCTTCATGCCCCTGATGGGGGCATTGATCAAGGCTTTTAAGCGGGGACCGGACCCAACCGATTGTTTGGATAGGAAACTCAGCAGGTCCTTGTCCCTGGAGGTTTTCTTGAATCCCCATACCGGTCAACCCTTCCGTTCCTCCGAGACTCTAAGACGCCTCGCCAGTATCTGGAGAAGCTCAATGGCTATGGAAGGGTATTTCTTGATCTCATCACGGATATTCCATTGATCCAGGGAAAGGACTTCCGTGTCCTCCAGGGCCTTGACACTTGCCGTTCGGACATAATCATCCAGGATGGCCGTTTCTCCAAAGTAGTTGTTGGATCTGAAATTTCCAAGCCGTCTTTCATTCTCGCCCCCTGCGTCTTTGATGATCTCAACCTCACCCGAGATAATGACAAACAGGCGGCCGTCGCGGTCACCTTCCCGTATTATCAGATCTCCCTTTTCAAAGGAGTGGTGTTCCGCCTTTTTTGCAATCCGTTTCAGATCCCTCTTCTTCATTAATGAAAACAAAGACACCCCTGACAGAAACTCTGCATCATCCATGGCTCAGCCTCCTTTCTTTACTCGGTGACAAGTGGCGTGTTATCCTTCACCCGTCTCCCGGCAAGTTGTAGTTTCACAAAGATCCAGGGGGCGCCAAACCCTACCCACAGCCCCATGAGACCATATCGAACAGATTTGAATAACAGGGCAGGCTCAATCCCCGAAAAGGCGACCCTTAACCCCAACCAAAGGCAGAAAAGCCCCCCCGCCCCTATGATGAAACGCAGCACGCGCGCCCACGAAACGCCACCCGACTCAAATCCTACCCATCGGCCCTCAAGCGCAAAGCCAAGGCCTATCCCCATCAAAGTGGCACACACCTTGCTGCCGTATTCACCGCTCCCCGGGAGAATGAAAAAAAGGAAGGCCGGCACTACCAATGCCGCTCCCATTTGCCACCGCAATCCCTTCTTGCCAAGCCACGTCCCAGCAAGCGGCTCCAACCAGAGGTAGACCAACAGGAGCGCCGCCCCCAGCACGTAGCCGCCGAATAGGTCGGTTGGGAAATGAACCCCCAGGTAAATCCGAGAAAGAGGCACTAACACCATCAAGAAGCCAGCCACTATCCACAGCCATGTATATCGGAACCGCAAGGCAAGATAACCCCATACCACAACCGTGTTCTGGGTGTGCCCGCTGGGAAGTCCACCCCCTCCGGCACCATACAGTTGCTGCACACGACCGTCATACTGAAAAGGCCGTGGTTGATCCAACAGGACCTTGGCGGCCAGGTTGACATAGCTGGAGAGGAGAAAGAGAATGATAAGCCTGATGCCGCTTCGGCGATCCACGCACCAATAGATGAGAGGTAGGAGGATCATGAAAAACTCCTCTCCTCCACCCATTGAGGTCAAGACCTTGAACGGAAAATCCAGGGTTGGACTGAATTTCTGGAACCAGAGGACAACCTTTATCCCCCAGTCCAACGCGCCTTCCATACCTAGTCTCCGAACGAAAACCTCGAAATGAAAACGAACCCAACATCAATAATGATGTCCTAGTGGGTTAGATTTAATTCCATTAATCTAAGATCTAAAATCTGAAATCTGAAATCGTGCCTGAACAGGGTTTTCGTTCAGGCACTACCGAACCCCACTCCAGAAATCCGGTTATTTCCCCCGGACTTATTGAGAAGTTACGTCTGCACCGTCTCGGGATGCCCCTCCTTATCGGACAGCCAGATCTTATATCCCGCATCCCTTAAGACATTTACAACCTGTTGCACGTGGTCTTGTCCCCGTGTCTGCAATACGAACTCCACTTTGGCCAGTTGAAGCGGCAACTGGGTGAAGGTGCGTTGGTGGTTCACCTGTATGATGTTGGCTTCTGCCTCGCCGATCCGTCTGGTAACATCCGCCAACGTCCCCGGGACATCCCTTACATCCACACAGAGCTGGATCAACTGGCCCTGTCGGACCAGCCCGCGCTGTATGATCGAAGATAGGACAGACAGGTCTATGTTCCCGCCGGAGAGTATCAAACAGACCTTCTGTCCAGCAAAACGACCCCTATACTCTAAGAGCGCGGCCAACCCTGCGGCCCCAGCACCCTCCACCACCGTCTTCTCCACCTCCAGCAAAAGAAGTACGGACCGCTCTATACCATTTTCCTCCACAACGAGAATGTCATCCACAAGCTCCCTTACAATCGGCAAGGTCAGTCGTCCCGGTTTTTTTACTGCGATACCCTCTGCGATGGTAGACGTGCCAAATTTGCCGCGAATGCCTTTTAAGGCACTCAGCATGGAAGGAAAGCGGGCGGTCTGGGCTCCAACGATCTCTATGGAAGAATTGATTCCCTTTGCGGCTATGGCCATACCCGATATGAGCCCACCCCCGCCCACAGGAACTACCAGGACGTCCAAATCGGGGTGGGTCTCCAAGATTTCTAGCGCAACTGTTCCCTGACCCGTGATGACCTTTGGGTCATCGTAGGGATGAACGAGCTTTAGCCCCCTCTCCGCAAGGATCGTTTGAGCAAGCGCGGCCGCCTCATCAAAGGTGTCGCCGTGCAGGATAACCTCCGCGCCAAAGGCCCGGGTATATTCCACTTTCGTAGTGGGGGTAAGACGCGGCATGACGATCGTGGCAGGGATGCCCAACCGTTGGGCATGATAGGCAACGGCCTGGGCATGATTTCCGGCCGACATGGCGATCACACCCTGCTTGCGCTCATCATCACTCAGGGAAAGGAGCTTTACCAATGCCCCGCGCTCCTTAAAGGAGGCCGTAAACTGAAGATTATCCAGCTTCAGTATTACGTCGGCACCCGTGATCTCCGAAAGGGTACGTGAGCGTATGGTGGGCGTGCGGACGACGTTATTGCGGATCGCCTCGGCCGCATCGCGTATGTCTTTGAGTGTTATCATCGTTGTTGGCGTTCACGGGTTCAAAGGTTCCCCGCCCGGCGGGGAACCTTTGAACTGTCACTTTCTCTTTAACAAAGGCATATACCACAAAAAAATCAAGTCACCAACCGACTCCTTTATTCAGAAGGAAAACAGGAGGATCTACGAGCCGGAGGCCAACACTCCATGAGTCAATTAGGTTCCGGTAAACTTATCCCCTCTTGGGTAAACCAAAGCCGGGTCTTCTGACCCGGATCTTTATTTAAAGGGTTGTACAATTTCCAAAACGTTCAATGATGGACAGAGAGGGAAATGGATTTTGAAGAGAACTGGGAGCGGAGCTTGAATTATGAATCATTGTGTTGTCACGTATCAAGGTCTGCCCCCAGTTTCACATTGACATCCGGACCGTATCACTCTCAGACGGGTAATGATAAAAAGACAAACGGGGAAACCCTTACATCGCGTTAAAACAGCTGCTTGCTTCAGTATTTCCCCTGTGTCTCAAAAAGATCGAATTGCTATCTCAGACCACGGGTCTGGGGAGGACGCCCGCTCTCTCGGCAATTTCGGGGACCTTGTGTTCCCATTCAATGGCCATGAGATGAACGCCCGCCACCCCTTCCATCTCTTTGAATTCCTCGATCTGTTCAAGGGCGTATTTGATACCCTCTTCCGCCACCTTTCCTTTACCGGCCTCCCTCAGCCTCTTGACAACAGACTGGGGCACATCCATACCGGGTACCATTCTCGCCATATACTGGGCCATACCAACGCTCTTCATGGGGGTAACACCCGCCAGGATATGGCATTTCTCGTGAAGGCCCATGTCAACGGCCATCTTCATGAATTCCCTGAATTTATCCATGTTGTAGATGCACTGGGTCTGAATGAAGTCGGCGCCCGCCTGGATCTTTTTGGCCAGCCGATGTACGCGGAATTCAAAGGGATCCGCAAACGGGTTAGAGGCTGCACCTATGAACAGTTTGGGCGCCACATCGGTTTCTTCGTCATTTAGAAACTTACCCTCGTCACGCATCTTTTTGACCAATGAAATCAGCTGCATCGAATCTATATCATAGACATTCTTGGCCTCGGGATGATTCCCGAAACGTTGATGATCACCGGAAAGGCAGAGCATATTCCTGATACCCATGGCATATACACCAAGGATATCACTCTGGATTGCAAGGCGATTTCTGTCACGGCAGACCATCTGGAAATTGGGCTCAATACCCTCCTGCAACAGTATGGTGGATGCGGCCCAACTGGACATCCTGACCACGGCCGTCTGATTGTCGGTCACATTTACGGCGTCAACCATTCCTTTTAGGTGAGCAACCTTCTCTTTGAGATGTTCAACATTTGCCCCCTTAGGGGGACCGCACTCGCCGGTAAAGGCAAAATGACCGGCCCTCAAGACCTTTTCGAGGTTGCTTCCGGATTTCAGATCAGTCATTGTACCAGCTCCTCCCTGACGCTCTTTCTGGGTCCGCCATCCCTGGCAGTGGTCCAGACCTTTGGGGGCCTGAAGATCATGAGTTCATCGAGGTGGCCTTCTTCCATCTTCTTTTTGACAATTAAATCCCAGATGCAGACCACATCTTTGGAAATCTCGCATTTGCCGTCGGCAGAACCACCGCAGGGTCCGTTTAAAAGGCTCTTGGAGCATCGTGCAATGGGGCACAACCCACCAAAATGATGGATGCCGCAGGCACCACAGCCTGCGCATCTCTCTTCCCAGATACCGTGTTGGACCGCACCGCCAAAAAATGTGGTATTAACGGCTGGAAAGAAGCGTTTCCCGGGATATCTTTCTGATAAGAACTGAGGCCCCACGCCGCAAGCCATGGATATTACCGCATCATAATCTTCCACAATATCCTTGATCTGGTCCACGTATTCGGGGTCGCATTGTCTTTCCAATGCCTTTTCTTCCACTTCCAGAGGACGCCCCTCCTTTGCCCGGGCGATCTTCAAAGTGGAGGCCAGGATGCCCACCTCTTTATTTCCCCCTACGTTACACACGGTGACGCATCCTTTGCATCCAAGGATCAGGACCTTTTTGGAGTCCCCAACCATTTCCAAAATCTCTTTCAGGGGTTTTCGATCAGCAACTATCATGTCTCACCTCTTTATGCTGCTTTTTGGATCTTGACTGGGCTGGGGCCCAATTCCTTTATCCTTTCTACCATCTCTTTCGCGATCTCGGCGAATCTCGGCCCTTCACCCGAAGAAAGATTGAACATCTCGACGCGTTCCGGTTCAATGCCTATCTCTTCAAGAACGTTCTTGACATATTGGACCTTTTTCTTTGCCTTGACGTTGCCGGTCAGAAAATGGCATTCCCCTTCAAGACAACCTGCCACATACACCCCGTCGGCACCGTCCTCGATGGCCCTCAAGAGGTGCAATATGTCCACTCTTCCGGAACAAGGGACTTGAATAATCTTTACATTGCTCGGATAAGAAAGTCTCATGGACCCTGCCAGGTCCGCTGCCGAGTAAGCTCAGTACTGACAACAGAAGGCAAGGATTCGCGGTTCAAAATTATCTGACATGTCTCCTCCTAACTAGCCCATATAAAACAGGGCGTCTTCTTTTGCAATAATCTGCTCGTCGGTAAAGTGTTGAAGGCTGATGGCCTTGCCCGGGCATTCGGCCACGCAGGCACCGCAGCCCCGGCATTCGGCCGGATCAATCACAGCATGCCCCTCTTCTGATATATATGGGGCATTATAAGGGCATGTCCTGACACAGGTGAGGCACACAGCGCAGTTTTCGGGGGCCACCCTGGCAACAATCCCGCCAACCAGGATGCTCTCCTTTGACAAGATGGTCATGCTTCTGGCCACGGCCGCCTTTGCCTGAGCAATACTCTCATCCAGCGGTTTTGGGTAATGTGCGAGCCCTGCCATAAAGAGGCCGTCCGAGGCAAAATCCACGGGCCTCAGCTTCATGTGTGCCTCAATGAGGAAGCCCTCGCTATTGACAGGGATTTTGAATAACTCGAAAAGGCCTTTGTTTTCATTCGGGATGATTGCTGAGGCCAGAATCAGGAGGTCGGGTGATAGCTGGATTGGCCGACCCAACACATGGTCCATGACGGTCAGCGAGAGGTTTTTCCCATCATCCAGTCCCGCCTCCGGGGATTGTTCCAGGTCATAGCGGATAAAAATAACACCTTTTTCCCTGGCCTTTCGGTAAAGGTCCTCACGGAACCCGTACGAGCGAAGATCCCGGTACAGGATGTAGATATTCATTTCAGGGTTCATTTCTTTTAGGGTAACGGCGCTTTCAAGGCTGTGGGTGCAGCATGTCCTGCTACAATAAGGTCTTTCAGGTATCCTGGAGCCCACACACTGTATGAAAGCCACGGTTTTTGCACCCTTGACGCGGTCATCACCCGAAAGAATGGCCTCGTCAAGGTCCAGATGGGTGAGGACTCCCGGGTGCTCGCCGTAAAGGTATTCCTTGGGTTCATACTCCTTCCCGCCGGTTGCGAGAATGGTGGCCCCGTGCTCTTTTACGATGGTCTCTTTCCCGCTGCCCGTGGTCAGTGTGGTGGCGAAATTCCCGATAATTCCAGAGGTTTCCTGGACCTCTGTCTCCAAGAAAAGCTCGAGAAGGGGATGGTTCTGGACCCGCTGAATGAGGTCTTCCAGATAGGGGGCAACCTCCTCACCCTTCCAGGTGGAGCGGAGCTTTCTTGCCGCACCCCCAAGCTCACCCGTTTTTTCCACCAGGTATGCCTGGCACCCCTGCTCTGCGACGCCAAGGGCTGTCTCCATGCCGGCGACACCTCCACCGATAATCAGGGCAGCGTTGTTTACATCAAGTGTAACTTGTTGAAGCGGCTCCACCAGGGCGGCCTTTGCCACGGCCATTCGAACGAGGTCTTTGGCTTTTTTGGTCGCCTTTTCTGGGTCATTCATATGGACCCAGGTGTTCTGATCGCGAATGTTTGCCATTTCGAAGAGGTACTTGTTGAGACCCGCATCCCGAATGGTCTCCTGGAAGAGAGGCTCATGGGTCCGGGGGGAGCAGGAGGCCACCACTACGCGGTTGATTTTCTTTTCGCTGATGATCTTCTTTATGCTTTCCTGTGTATCCTGGGAACAGGTAAATAGATTATCCTCCACATGGACCACGTGGGGCAGGGTCTCGGCGTAGTCTCTGACCGCCGGGACATCGGCAATCCCTCCAATATTTATGCCGCAGTTGCACACAAAAACGCCAATGCGTGGTTCTTCCCCGGTAAAATCGTGTTCCGGGGGCAGCTCTTTGGTCCGTGTCATGGACCATCTGGCCTCCGTCAATATCTGGGTGGAGGTGGCGGCGGCGGCAGAGGCCTCCATGACCGATTGTGGGATGTCCTTTGGGCCCTGGAATACGCCGCAGAGGTAAATTCCCTCTCTGCTTGTGCTGACAGGCGTAAAGCTCTTTGTCTGAGCATAATGATGTTCATTCAGTTCAATCCCGATCTTTTCGGCCAACTGGACGACATCATCATTTGGTTCCAGGCCAACCGACAGTACCACCATGTCAAAGGTCTCCTGTTTGACTTCGCCTGACTCGGTTGCGTAAGCCAGTCTCAGACTGTCACCTTCCACGGGGTCCAAAGAGTGTATCCTGGATCGAATAAATCTGACCCCGCTTTCCTCCTCGGCCCGCGTGTAATATTTTTCAAAGTCTTTTCCATAGGTTCGCATATCCATAAAAAAGATGGCTGTATCCAGATCCTCTTCGCTATGCTCTTTGGCAATGACGGCCTCTTTGATGGCATACATGCAGCAGACACCAGAGCAATAAGAGTGATCGCCGTGGTTGATATCCCTGGAGCCCACGCATTGGAGCCATGCAATCTTCTTTGGCTCTTTATGATCCGATGGCCTTATCAGGTGCCCTTCAAAGGGTCCGGAGGCGGAGAGGATTCGTTCAAACTCCATACTAGTAAC
Organism: Desulfobacteraceae bacterium; assembly: GCA_016783065.1. GTDB lineage: Bacteria > Desulfobacterota > DSM-4660 > Desulfatiglandales > Desulfatiglandaceae > JABMQV01. The sequence goes on from JADHXI010000113.1 coordinate 10,323, forward strand.
CACATTTGGATGATTGGAATAGTTATAGGTGTCATAGCGGGTCGGATCAAAGGGTTGAAAGCCGGGCGCCAGGAGGAGAGCGCCTACCTCGATGGTATGTTCCACCGGGCCCATGTCATGATCTACGGCTTCTGCCAGGCAAGCCTCCACGCATTGGTAGCATTCCGAGCATACCCCGCACTCAAGGCATCTTTCCGCCTCGGTCTTGGCCTCTTCTTCATTAAAGCCAAAGGCGATCTCTTTAAAATTTCCTTTTCGCTCATCCAGGGATGTTTGGCGCATCTCCACCCTGGGCATATTCTGTACGTCCTCTGTAGCAGGCTTTTCATAGGACCAGTCCTTCTCCCGTCCCTCCTCCAGATCAAGTCCGTTCAGGTAACGATGGATGCTTTCGGCCGCCTCCTTGCCACACTCCACCGCCTCCACAACGGATTTCGGCCCATAAAAAACATCACCGCCGGCAAAAACACCCTCCGCTGGGGTCTGGAAGGTCACGGGGTCTGCTTCCAGACCGCCCCTGGCGGTTATTGCCACATTTTCCTTTTCGGCAAAAGAGAGGTCCGCCGCCTGTCCAATGGCAACAATGACCGTATCGGCCTCAAGCGCCTCTAGGTCGGTTTCATCGTACGTGGGATTAAAGGCCTCGTTCTCATCAAATACAGCGGTGCATCGCTTGAATTCTACGCCCGAAACCTTTCCTGCCTCCTCCAGAAATCTCTTGGGTCCGAGGCTGTTGACAATGGTGACACCCTCTTCAAGCGCCTCTTCTATCTCATAATCCCAAGCAGGCATCTCTTCCCGTTTTTCAAGGCAAACCAAGGTTACCTCTTCCGAGCCCTTCCGCTGTGCCGAAAGGGCCACGTCAATGGCCACATTGCCGCCGCCGATGACAATCACCCTTTTCCCCACGCTCACCTCATTTCCCAGGGCCACATCACGCAAGAAATCGACCCCTTTGAGGACGCCGGGAAAGCCTTCACCTTCCACGTTCAACTCCCGGCTGAGGTGCAGACCCGTGGCCAGAAAAATGGCCTGGTAGCCCTCCCCTTTGAGGCTGTCGATGGTGATATCTTCGCCAAAGGTGACACCCGTCTTGATCTCCACCCCCAGTTCCTCAATCACCTTGATCTCGGCCGCCAGGATGTCTCTGGGCAGACGATATTCAGGGATACCCACGGCCATCATGCCACCCAGTACGGGGAGTTTTTCAAACACGGTGACCCCGTAACCTTGCTGTACCAGACTGTATCCGGCTGCAAGACCTGCAGGACCCGAACCGACAACAGCCACCTTTTCCTCCCGGCGTTCTTCAACCTCCGGGACATATCGAGTGTCGGCCGAGAGATCCAGGTCAGCGATAAAACGGTGGAGATACTGGATTGAAACGGGTTGATCCACATCGCCGCGGGTGCAAACCTCCTCACACGGGTGATGACAGACCCGGCCGCAGATGGCGGGAAATGGATGGGCTTCCTTGAAAAGCTTGAGGGCCTCTGTGTACTTGCCCTGGTTGATGAGGGCGACATAGCCCTGGATGCTCACATGGGCCGGGCAGGTGGCTTTACAGGGAGCGGTTCCCCTTTTCTGGATGGCATAGGCGCTTGGCATTGCCTGGGGATAGAGTTTGAAGGCGGCCTGACGATCACGCAGGCCCTCATCAAAGAGATTGGGGACATCAATGGGGCATACCTTGGCACATTCGCCGCAGGCCGTACATTTTTCCGTATCAATGTAGCGGGGTCTTTCCACAACCTTGACCTGAAAATTTCCGGGTTCACCACGGACCTCCTCTACCTCGGTCATGGTCAGAAGTTCTATATTCAAATGTCTTCCGCATTCCACCAATTTGGGTGAGATTATGCACATGGAACAATCATTGGTTGGGAATGTCTTGTCCAGCTGGGCCATAACGCCACCAATGGCCGATTTCTTTTCTACCAGATAAACCAGATACCCGGAATCAGCCAGGTCCAGAGAGGCCTGGATCCCGGCGATACCTGCCCCCACAACCATGACGGATCCCTTTGGATTGTTTTTGTCCATAATATTTTTCTCCTGCAATTTCTGCCTTTTGAAGGCTCGGATTTTTATAGAAATTCGGGAATGTTCAGAAGGTTTTGCCTTTAGGAATGCAATACCCTGGATGATCAGTGAGGAATTGTGCCGGACCTTGTGCTTCCCTGTCCTCAGCCTCCCTTGTGAAATTTGGTACATGCCACAGAGACGATCTGAGTGTCAAGCAAAATCGCAAAATCACCACAATTATCAGGGGGGAGTTTTGGCCTGAAATGGGGTTCGGTCTTGGGAATGTTTCGGATTGCTGTTGCTAGAAACTTCCATATCTGATAAAATACGCAAATAATTCAATACGCTTGGCGCTTTGATCGTAAGTTCTCAATAAGTTCGGGCACCGTGGGGCTCAGCTGTTTCTCTCCGGCGCTCTCTAAACCGGTAGTCGTAGCGTGGCTGATATTTGGGGTTTTGCCGAAACCATGGAGAAGCAAATAGGATTCATTGGGAGAAAACCCCAAATATCAACCACTGCGGAAGTGAGAAGTAAATTCACTTTGAGAGAGCGCCGGAAAGAAACACCCGAACCCCACTCCAGAAATCTCGTTCCTTCTCTCGAACTTATTGAGAAGTTGCCTTTAATTCAAAATAGAAATCCTGGTCCTCAGGGCCAGGTCAGAGATAAATGGCTCTGCCTGAAAGGATTGAGCTGGAGTACTGGAGAGTTGGAGTAATGGAGTATTGGAAAAACGATAATCGGCCGTGAGTTTTTCAG
>JADHXI010000114.1 GCA_016783065.1 Desulfobacteraceae bacterium
TTGATTTTTCCCGAAGCACCGTGGAAATAAATTTACTTCTCGAAATCCCAAACTGTTTAATGATAGCGTCAATCATGGCGACAAAATCCTCAGGGACGGGGATAGCGACCTTCTGAGTATTCATTTTTGATGCCCTCCTATTGTATGAACTAAATGAATACTAAGATTCCCAACCCGTGTCAAGGCAAGTGACTTGTACGGGTGCAATTCAAATCGTTGGTGAAAGATTTTTTCTTGGTCTTATCATTCCATACCTCATTATAGAGCGCTATCAGGCGGGACTTCCCTTCATTTCTGGTGTTGGCGTGATGAAACTTTTTCTTGTGAATCCTCTTTACGAAGGCCCCCGCCCTTTCAGCTAATTCAACCGTTCCGTCCGTAGAACCAGAGTCAACAATGATCAACTGAATTTGGCCACTATAATCCTGCTGCCCTATCATTTCAAGACACTTGGAAAAGATCTGACCACCATTATGGGTGGGTATAATGATACTAATTCCTTGCCCCATGACTTGCCTTATAATCCCAGGCTAAGGGATAACTGGCGTGCCCGGAAACGCTCATCCATTTCAATATCTGGCGTCTTTTGCTGGCGAAACTAAAATTCTTAATATTTCTGCTGCATTTTGTCTTCCTTTTTGGCCATTTACATATTAGTTTGTAACAAGCGAATATTTTTCTCTGTGGCCTCTACAGTCTTCTCTCAATATTATGGAGGGCCAGAGTTTGAAATAGTTTAGCCTGGGCCAGAGTTCACAACCTGTTTTCTGGAGTGCTATATGTCAATACTATTAGTTCGGCCAATGACTCCCCGAACAAGCCACACCGGGTTAGTTTCTGTTCAGTACCCTATCAATATAGGTTACCTGGTATCCTATTTGAAGAAGGCTGGCATTGAATGCACGGTACGAGACTTCGAGGTTGAATCCTTTTCAGAAATGGCGTTTCTGGAATCTGTAAGAAAGGCCATGCCCTCCATTATTGGATTCTCATGCATGACACCCCATATCAAGAACGGCGCTAAATTGTCCCGGCTTGTCAAACGCCATTTCCCTGACATCCTGACCGTGGTTGGCGGTGTGCATGCTTCCGCGATTCCAGAACAAACGCTCAGAGAATTCCCCCATTTTGACGTTGTCGTGCATGGAGAGGGAGAACGTACCTTGGTCGAATTGTATCACGGGTGGTTAAACAGGAATATAGAGAATGTATCCGGAATAGCTTACAGATCAAAGGAGGGTGGCAATATCCAAATCAATCCACCGCGTCCAATGATAAGAAACCTGGATGAGATCCCTTTCCCGGACAGAGACCTGGTCGATATCAGGCGGTACAGGACAAGCCATGTAAGCCGCGGCTTTAGCCGCAAAACAAAGAATATAGCTGAAATTATCTGCTCAAGAGGATGCCCTTATGAGTGTATATTCTGCGCGAGCAAGGTAGTTCACTCAAGAAAGGTCCGATTTCGAAGCCCTGAGAATATAATAGCTGAGATGGAATATCTAATAAACGCCAGATACATTGCGCATTTTTCTTTCCTCGATGATACATTTACCTTGAGGAAGGATATAATGATACCGGTCTGTGAGTATATGCGTAAGAGGAGGGTCTCTTTCGACGCTTACACCCGAGTCAACGATATCGACGAAGAAAAAATCAGCATTATGGTATCAAGTGGGTGCAAGAAAATAAGCTTTGGCGTTGAATCCGGAAGTCCAAAGGTATTAAAGCTGTTGAAAAAGGGGATAACAGTTGAACAGGTTGAACATGCTGTTGCCATTTCGAGAAATGCAGAACTGCATACTATTGAAACAACTTTTATGGTTGGTTGTCATCCCGATGAAACATTGAAAGATATCGAAATGACGAAGAAGCTCATCCATAAATTGAAGCCTGATATTCTCGCCGTGAACATCTCCATACCTTATCCTGGAACCGAGCTTAACCGCATTCTGAAAAGTAAGGGTTTGTTGACAAGAGAAAACTGGGATGAGTTCGTGCTGTTTTTCAGCAATCCGAGTTGGGAGTTAGGGGAAGTCCCCATGGACGAAATTAAAAGAATCATGAGAAACATCACGGATGGGTACTTCTTAAGACCATCATTTATCTTGCGAACCTTATTAAGAAATGCCAGCCCTGAAGATCTAAAATACTGGTTTAGCCTGGGTTATTCTTTTCTTAAGACTCGATTTATGCGATGATTATTGGAATTTTCAGAATTGCATCATTTCTCGGAGTTGACAAGCTGCCTTTTCTGTAGCCAGGATTCAATTCTTATGGGAGAAAAACCCAGATCCCTTTTCGCAGCAGAAAAATCTGAATCTTTAGGAATCAGCAGACGCTTAATTTGATCTTTGCTCAAATTAACTGGGAGGGGCAAATATCGTTTTAGCTGTACTGCCCATTCTAACAGGAATAGAGGGACATGGACCCTTATGCGATCCAATGAATAGACCTTGCATAGAAGGGAAATAAAATCATTTATGGAATATGTTCTTGGTCCGCAAATCGTGTAGATTTTTCGCCTTATCTGTTCACATCGTGTTAGCTTCGCAATCACCCCGGCAACATCGTCAACATACACGGGAGCGAGTTCGTATTCACCTCTGCCTGCAATCGGGATTACCTTGCTCCTTAATACCAGCTTTATCAAAGAGTCGATCCCCTCCTCTTTTGATGTTCCATAGACCTCGGCAACTCTCAGGATTACCCAATCAAGATTTGAACGCCTCAGACTTTCCTCGGCTAAGAATTTTGACAACGCATATGCCCCCCCTTCCAGCCCGACTGCCCTTGTGCTGATATACACAAACCTCTTAATGCCTTTGTATTCCGCAAGTGAAATCAGACCCTCGGTGGCCCTGTAATTGATCTTGAAATAGCGATCAGGATGATCGGTGTGAGTAATCCCGGCACCATGTATGATCATATCAATATTTTCCAGATATCTTTTGAGCCCTCCTGTATTCATCAGATCGCCCTGGACAACGACTGCATCCCCGATCGCAAAAGTTTTCTTACGGCTCAGACAGATCACCTGGCATCCCTCTGAAAGAAGATATTCGACCGATCTTCGTCCAATATCCGAGGATGCGCCCGTCACGAAAATCTTCATACCAGAAATTCCTTTATGCGGGCCACGATCAAGTTTTTGATAAACTCAAGAATTGCAGGTAATCTGACAAAAGAACGCCTACCTTTCAGCTCGTAAAATACGGATGGTATTTCAATAACCTTAAATCGCAGCCGGCGTGCCTGGATCATTATCTCGGCATCTATAAACCAGTCATCTGACTCAAGATTTAGCATTCCGTACGCGGTCTTAGTGATTAGTTTTGGCTTCGAGTTTACATCTCTTACATCCAGCCCCTTGAAAAGAATATGGAAAATAAAATTGTAAACCCTTGAAATAAGCCCTCGATAAAGGCCGTCATGTCTTTTAATGCGATACGTTTTCACAAGATCACACGCTTCTTTTCGCAGTATGCGATAAGCACGGACGATATCCTGGCCCATCATCTGCCCGTCACCATCAATCAAGGCAATAACATCCCCTGTTGCCTCAGCAAAGCCCGACCTTACGTCCCATCCCATCATCCCCTCTTTGATTCTTGTAACTGCCCTGATTCTGTCATCCATTTCAGCCATTTCCCTGACTACCTCAGGGGTCCTATCGCCTGTCCCCTCGAAATAGTTGCCCACCAAAATGATCTGCCAATCATCCATCTCTTTTTCTAAGCAGTCGACCACCTCCTCAACAAACCCTTTAACATCTTTTCCTGCCCTGTAGCATAGGATTACGACGGATAATGAGAGAGCCATTTAGATCCACTCCTTGACATATGATACTTCATGGCCCTGTTTCTTAATAAGCGCCTGTCCATCAAATTCGAACATAGGAGAATACGTGGTCCAACCTTCAGGGGCGTCGTAACGCACCCGAAAAAGGAGAGGCTTAGTTAGCTCAACCCGTTGAATACCCGAACATGGAATTCCCAATTTGTACCCTGAGTCACCATATGTAATGATGCTGTATTTCCCATCTACATATGGCCCCAAAACCCAGGAAAGCATCCCCCCTTTATAGTTTAGTGTTACAGACAGTGGCTTGTCTCGCACTTTTCCCCCCCATTCTTCATAAATACGGGGGACCAGACCGGTCACATCTACTAAAGATCCGCGAGTGGCGTCATAGCGGAAGAAACGTAATGCATGAATGTTCGGTTTAGCCAAGTCTATCTCATCAAACACCACGATCGGCGGCTGTTCACCAAGGACATTCTTTCGCAACCATAAAAGACCTGTTGCAAACCAATTGCCAAATCTGATTGAAGGCAGCAATGCTTCGCTCTCATCAGCCTCCATAATAAAGCGGCCATGCGCTGCGAATCCAGCAGCAGCAACTTCCAGGCCCGGCCTTGTTTTCCACCCCTGACCGGCCATGCTAAACCCGATCACAACCCCAATTACAAGAGCGGTAATCACCCTGCGGCTACTCGACCTCGCTATTGTTCCCAAGGTCAATGCCACAGCCGCGCTCAATGTCCAGACAAAGAGTAGAAGCAACCTCTGGGGGTCAGAGATATGGATGACAGGGAGAATAGGTCCAAGCAGCAACAAAATGGCTACTACAATCAGTGTCCGTACAGAGGAGTTTCGCCATCCCGCATAAGACATTAACGCAATAATCATCAGGAAACTGACCATACCAAAAGGACCGTCTCCAAAAATAAAGGAAGGTATTTTCAGGATCATACGACAGGGAGCCGTCCAGTCTACGGTGAGGCTGTAGCCACCTAACCATCTTCCCAGCATATATCTTCGCCACAACGCATATATCCCCAGGATTAGAAAAAAAGGGGCTGCCGCGATCAGGCGTCGGCGAAAATCCTTCTCGGGGATTGCTGGCAATAACAAAGCCAGGGGTACAAAAACCTCCTTGGCGCTGACGGCAAAAAAATAAGACAGCGCCCCCAACCAAGCGAGCACAGGCTTTTTCTCACGCAAAGCCTGAACATATAGATAGAGGGAGATGATGAAAAATAATAACCCTTCCAGATAATGTCTATTCATAAGCTCATATGCGATATTGGTCACAGGTGCCGAGCAGATGAAGAGGGCGCTCCCGGTAAATGACCAGAAAGGATTCAACCACAGCCTAAGAAAGGCATAGGTTACCCCCGAAACCAGCCATAGCGCAAACAGGTGGTGCAGATAGAAAGCGGAAGGATTCAGTTCAAATAGGCTCAGATCCATATCAAAAGACAGGATTATCCAGGGATTCAGGTTGGCGGGTTGGAATTCCCTCCACGCCTCAGGTGAAAAAAAATATTCCCACGGTGAATACTGATATGCGTGTTTGAGGATCTGCGGATCATCCCACCCCCACCACGCGGTCGACAAATTGCCATACAGCAGCGCAATGAGTGCGCCAAAACCCAACGGGATCAGCAGCATCTCAGTGACAGACAAATAGAGAGGACGGCTAAGGGTCTTTGATTCCGTTCGAATCATGATAAAGCCGCAAAAAGGCGCAAAATCCGCAAAAAGTGAAACTACAATGTCGTAATATCAGGAAGTTATAAGTAAAAAAAGTTGAAATTGGACTTTTTACGAGACTGTCACTCATGTTTTTCCAAAAAATTGATATAATAAAGTGGTTTGTGTTTCAACATTTTTCTGACAACGTCATACATGACATTAGGAACGGCATTTGAGGACATATACGTCCTGGAACGCTGCAACCGGAAAAACGACTTCGGGGTAGTTTATGCTCCCTCTTGGGTAATATCCAAGAATTTCAAAGTCGCTGAAAAGCTCCTTTATAAACTCAAAACCATGATACGTGGCAAACGAGTTTGATCCCTCATCAGCATTCGCCATTTCAAGGTAACCGGTTTTTGAGAATTCCTCCGCCCTTTGAAGATAGAAAACGCGCACGTAAATCTCTCCTTGCAAGGTCAGCAAAATATGCCCGAATGGGCGAATAACCCGTTTAAGTTCCTCTATCCACAAATACTGGGAGTCCAAAGAAAGATGGGTAAAAACCGAGACCAGATAGATGAAATCAAAAGATTTCGACGGGTAGGGGAGTGGAGGTGTCATTGAGCTCTGATTCCAGGTGATCCGCTGTGGCAGGTTGTCCCTGGCCCATGCAAGCAGTTCCTCGTTAATGTCACAGCCATAAAGGCGTCTTTCAGGATTGTCCAAATGCCACCCGACAATGAGCCTGCCAGTACCGCAGCCGAAATCGAGTATTGACTGAAGGCTGTCTATTTCAATACCGGAACTGGCCAAATATCGTTTCATGTTGCAAATGCCTGGAATGATAGAATTCTGGTAGGCTTCAGAACCGTGAATCCCCTGCGTCAAATAAACCAGGTCGGCGCTGGGCACGGGAATATCGATTAGATCCCTGTTGATTCTCTTTAACCAGCTCTCTAATGACAGCGCGTCCGCCACATTGTATTCAAAGAGAAGCTCTCGCGATTGGTCATGGTAGACGACTTCAAACACGTACTTGGAAGCGTCTTCTCTTACATATAACCTGAAATCAAATCTGCAATTCTTGGCACTGAGGATATGAGGGATATGATCAGATATATCTTTGCTGACTCCATCAACTTCAAAACTGTTGAGTCTTTCATTATCAAGATATACATTAATAGACACAATGGGTTTAGAGTTGTAATCCAAGACAAAACCGGAAAAACGGTTGACTGAATTCAGTTGGAGTAAATGAAATTGAGGCGTTTCTAATGAATAGACAAGGGCGCTTGACCCGATACTTTCTCGCCGGGACATGCTGGTCGGTTTTCCCCTTGGGGGGGGTCTTGTAAAAACATCCCGTATTCTTGTAACTAACTGCCTGATCACAATAATCGACGCCCCGATTGACATAACAGACTGAATTCTATATATTCCCTACACATTCCGTAACCTTTCACACGCTACATGGTTTGACAATGAAACCGCTTCTTACCTTCCTATGGCCTGAAGCTGTGGCTCCGGCCATCGAAGAGGTCCGTTTTTCTTACCGGTTTTGTCGCAGGATGAGCGAGCAACTCTGCGAGGAGGCTGATCTGAGGCTCTTGTGGGTTGATTATAGCGGAGATCCGACTCTTGGAGCAATCCTTCCGCAGATTGATACGGATATGGTGCTGATTGTGACTGAACCCGAAATCGTGCTGTCACCATCAGCGGTAAGATGTATGATAAGATGTCTCGAAAATGGATACGCTGCCTCCGGTCCGGTCTACAATCAAACCATCTCGCCCTCTTATCAAACAGCCGCCTTACCTGTTCCATACGTGGACGTCGAGACCTATCTGGAGGTGGCGGAAGCAATGGCCGAAAGGGAAGATACATATATTCCCGTCGGATCTTTAGACCCTGCATGCGTGTTGTACCGGCACGAGTCCCTCAGAGAGATGCCCGTTGGGTGTCATCTCTCCAAAATAGCACAATCCATTACCGCATTGAAAATAGGAGAGGTGGCCGTGGCGAAAGGAGCTCTGGTTCATTATGGTTTCAGAAATGATTTTGAACGGGGTGATCTGGTTCAACTGGTTCCTGAAGGTGTGAAACGGGTCCTGGATATCGGGTGCGCTATGGGAGGATACGGGAAAAGGCTGAAAGAGCTCCGGCCGGAGATCTTCCTGATCGGTGTGGAACAAAATCCGCTATTGGCCCAGTCAGCCGATCCCTATTACGACAAGGTCATCAGGTGCCCGGTTGAAGAAGCCGATCTCACAGGCAATTTTGATCTTGTCAACTGCGGGGATATCTTAGAGCACCTGCAGGATCCTTGGGGTATGCTGAATCGCATACACAGCCTCCTGAGGGATGAGGGTTTTTTGGTCGCGAGCGTCCCCAACGTGGGTTACTGGTCCATTGTCAGAAATCTGATGCGGGGTGCGTTTCAATACATTCCCTCAGGGCTGCTGTGTGCAACCCACTTACGCTGGTTCACCGAATCCTCAATCCGGAAGGCGCTCGAGAAAGCGGGGTTTTCAATCGAGATATTTCAGCGGGAGCAGATCCCCCCCACCCCCCAAGGTCAGGCATTTATCCGTGATATATGCGCCGCCGGTTATGGGGATGAAAAATCCCTCAGGACAAATGGGTTTGTCATACGGGCGGTCAAGAAGCCAACGGACCATTGCCCCGCAATCTAATTCTTGCTCTTCCCCTTGTGCCGCCAACCGTCCGATGTGTATATCCACACGTCCCTTATGGTACCTTGGAGGGGTTTCGCCTTCTTAACTTTAACACCAGGAATTGGAATTTCATGCTCCACGGTGAGCAAGACAACACCTTTGTCCTGGTCTATGGTGACCTCCTTGGTCTTAACGTTTAGATACCTGATCTGTCCCGCAGGCGTAACTTTGTCTACATACTGCTTGAAAGGAGGTCTCCCCTCTTCGAGTTCCAGATCATAGGCCGATCGAAAATTGCCTTTTATGAACCTGTAGGTCCAGTACTGTTCAGCAACTTTGCCGAGTGAACTCTTTAATTCTGACGGGTCAGGCCGCCTCTCACACCCGGTAAACACCAACAGCGGAATGAATACCAATAACCAGTAAAAAGCCGTCAGTCCCCGTCCGGGCATGAGACAAAAAGCGTCTCCGTGATTTCTAAATCTTCTTTGATACATTCAGAAAAACCCTTATTCCTCCAATTTGAAGTTTACCTGACGAATAACAGAAGGCAATATCCTTATGCCCATCTCCATTCAGGTCAACACAATAGATGTTGTAGATCTTCGCAAGCTCCTTTTCCGGAAGGCCCGAAGTCTGAATTTTCTCCCAGCGCTCCCCCTTCATGGAAAAGATCTTTATCACCCCGTCCATGGTTCCACCGACGATCTCAGGCCGGCCGTCCCCGTCCAGATCGGAAACGGAGATAGCGGTGTAGATCCCTTGTTTCTGAGGCAGTCCTTCTGATACTTCTTTAAAGCCATCCGGTCCACTCAGGAAGGCCCTCAACCCGAAGTCTGCATCCTTCCCAATCCCTGAAACAAATGCAACAAGATCATCCCTGCCATCCCCGTCAATATCCCCAAGACCGACCGATGGGTAGTAAACCACACCTGTGGGAAGGCCGTTGTTAGATGGTGCAAACCCCCCTTTACCATCGCCGATCCAGATAACATTGTGGTTGTATGTAAGGAGAGAGGCCAGCGCAATATCCCTGTTCCCATCCCCGTTCACATCACCGCTCACCAACTGATCTGCATACAGGCCCCTGGCCGCATCGCCCCCGACGGCACCGCCCTTCCATGTATTGTCTGAAATGCTAAAGGCCCACGGCCCTGTCGGGGAAGCCAATTTCACTTCAAACCTGGCCTCGGAAACGGCCGCAATATCCGGTACTCCGTCGTTGTCGAAATCATCAGCAATAAGTGCCCTCGACATGAAATCTTCCACAGAAGGCATCCCCTCACACAGGGACACAAAATTTCCTCCGCCTGTCCCGGCGAGCACTTTTACACCCAGGCCATGCATCGCAAGGGCAATATCGGCAAGCCCATCCCCGTTAAAGTCGGAAACAGCGATGGATCCATAGTCATAGGCAAGATCCGAAGGGACTGCGAGCTTTGCTTTAGACCAATTGCCCTTCCCGTCCCCGTACCAGACAAAAGGAACCCTATCTTCAGCCGATGCCTTTCGCGGGGGAGGGGCCAGTATATCGATGTTGCCATCCCTGTTTATGTCATGAAAAGCCATACCCTGACGCCACAGCCCGCTTGACGGGAGCCCGTTTGACCCATCCAGAAATGCCATTTCACGTGTGGTCGTTTTTTCCTTTTGGGCGACCTGTCCCTCTTTCTCGTCTGATTTTGTACAGCCAAAACCACAGAGCAGAATTGATACAACGGCGGCAACCGCTGAATTTCTTATACTATTTCCTTTTTTCATTGTCTCGTGGATCCCTGATAAAACGGTTGACCGGATCACAGTCACTCCTGGCTCCCTAATCAACGGGTCTGAAAATAAACCGAATACGAATCAAAAAAACGGGCCATTTCAAGCGCCCGCTCTCCCTAACCGTTGGATTGGGAGCCGGCGAAGTATCAAGCCGGCAATCCCAACCCAAAAAACATGATAATAATGTGATTTTTAGGTCCCTACGTGTGCGAAACCTCTCTCCAGAACATTCCATGACTGTGCTGCGGGTCCTGTCGCACTCTGATAGCTATAGACGATCCAGTCCTGACACCTGATAGTATTGTTTATAGGATTGAGTACGGTACCCCAATTGAAATTGAAGAAGCCAAAGTCGTTGCCGGCAGCAGTGATGAATCCGGGCGGAATATAATCTCTCGCATTGATGATGTTCAACTCATTGGGCAGTGATACCCTTATGGACAGAGCAGTCTCGTCCTCATCATATACATCCACATGGTTTGTTAAACCCGCCGTTACCACGTTCGTCCAGATGAAAAAGTAGGTGGCGCCAGTGCTGTCATAGAGATAGTAACGCGGGAATAAATTCCACGTCGCAACCACTGCTGAAGGCCCGCTTAAGACCCTTCCGAAAGTGCGCTCCGTCGCTATGGTAAAGGCGTTCGCGCTGAAACCCTCTTTGTCGCTAAAATTTGCAGCAGCTTGGGCTGCTGTGAATACTCCGCTATCTACGGCGGCACCCGCGGCACTTATTGCGGCAGTCGTCGCGGCCGTGAAATCAAGAGTCTGTCTTTGTCCGTAGGCTGTTCCAGGTACTGTCCCGGAACCAGGTGTTCCCTGATCCGTGACGACGGCACCCAGTGCCCACTCTCTTGAGGGCAGCTTGGAGCACGAGGCTTTACCGTTGGCCAGACTCACCTGGTATACCCAGCCGCCGACATGATTGATGTTGGGTCTGAGTAGATTTTCCAAAACGATGTAGCCTGCGTAGTAGGCTTTGCCGTCAACCGTCACCTCCAGAGTGGCACGGGTAATCGCTGGCATCATAGACAGGATATCACTCACATACCACTGATCCACATCCCAGGGTGTTATGGTGGGCGGATACCAGTCAAATACCATGACGGAATCTCTGGTATAAACGAACCCATGCCACGTAGTAGTAGCCACCCCTCGCATCTCCTGATAAGCAATGAGTGTGTTCTCCTGGGGAGAGATCAAATCCCGATCCACGAGGAAGAAGGGGGCAAAAACGTCAGGCGCCAGCACGTCATCCATGGTGCCTACTGCCCCACCTATCGCCTGGCTTGCCCCAAAGGCAACCGCCAATAGGACTGACAATACTATAAAAATCTTTTTCATACTCTTTTCCTCCTAAAATTAGATTTTTGATTTTTGAACTTGAATGTTTGTTAACAGCCTAAATACCACCCCAAACTTTTCCCTGATTTATCACCCCCTTAAGAAAAATAAATGTTCCTGATACTTCTTTATACTAATTTCGTCTGTCCTTTTGCCGTATTTCTTGTGAAACTCCCTCGTTCAGAATGCAGATTATATGAAAAATTTCGCCTTTGTCAAGCCTTTTCCCACAATATTTCAATCTTTTTCACTATTTTCAACGCCAGGAGCAGCTGTTTATTCTATCTTTACTTCTGATGGTCTCGTAAAAAGTCGTCACTCCGGTGAAAACCGGAGTCCAGATGGTCTGCAACTGCTTGAAAAGACTGGATTCCGGCTTTCGCCGGAATGACGGAAAACGGTATTTTTGGACTTTTTACGAGACCATCACTTCTGAGCCCTCACCATTTTGGGGTCATCAATAGCACATAGTCGTTTATCTGTCAAGGTTTTTTTACATCATTCGGGTTCTATTCTGATGTTCCTCAGCACGTTTTCCTTCAGACGTCCAACGAAAAAATCAAACGGCCCAAGAACGTCTCCCTCTCTTTCCACATACAGCTCCATGAAACCTGTTAATACACTTGATAGACGCATCTGATAGCGCCCGGTGGGACCGCTTTCCGTCACCATCTCCGGCCCGGTAGCACCATCCTCCGGGTTGAGTGTTATTTTCAGGCCGGGGATACCTTCATCTTCATCGATAACACCGTTTTCGTTACGGTCCTCATAAACCGTCCCCATCACAAAAGACCTGCGATCAAAGGGCCTTGCAAAATCCGCAACTACCACGTAGAAGAAGGATTGATCATCGCCTTTGTCGAGGTTCCGGAAAACCGTCTCAACCCCGATACCCACCTCACTCATAAACGGATGAAAGATATTCCTCTGAACGCTGGATTGAGGATCCACATCATACTTCAGAAGGATCTCATAGAGGCGGCGGGCAACATTAAAGGCGCCATCAACTTGTGGAACATCAAGTACACCCAATGTTATCCCTAAGCTTTCACCAACCCAGGCGGGGGCATAGCCCGTGGATGCAACCCTTTCAAAAGGAGTCGATCCATCAGGTGAAACGATGCCAAAATAGAGCTGATCGCGCATATCACGATTATGGGCCGTGGCAGTCCCATGGAGTTTTTCATCCCGGGCAAGAGGGGCAAGGGGCCCGGTCAAGGCCCATGCCAGAGCCCCATAGGCCTCTGCAGCGCTCTCAGGATCGATACCGGCGCTGAGGAGCGCCAGGCCCGGATCATTTCTGGCCGAGTTAAGCATACTGACAAGGGCCAGCTCAATAGCCCCGGTGTCGACAACGGGTTTTCCAAAATCCAGCGTTGCGAGATAGGCATTCAAGGTCGATCCCCCCGCAGTGAACTGACCACTGCCAAAGGCTATCCCTGCTTCGGTTATGTCAGGATTAAGGATATTACGCCCCTCTGTCGTTTCAGGATCTAACTCACGAAGGAATATAGATTCAAAAATAGTCCTGACAGCTTCGGCAGTATCCATAAAGTTCTGAAAAGCAACCATGCCGAGGGATTCTCCGCACACAGCCGCCAGATACCCGCTCTCTCCGATTCGCTCGCCATA
>JADHXI010000115.1 GCA_016783065.1 Desulfobacteraceae bacterium
AAGATGTGACCCCATTTCTCGCTATTATGAACCTCCACGGCTACCCATTCCCTGAACTTGGGGCAAGACAGCTTTCCTTGATGATTTCTTTTATGATTTCTTATGGATACTTCCTTATCTTCCTAATCCCGTATTGACCGTCTTTTCTTTAATCCGCCAGAGGCGGACAAGGGTTGTATTCCCCGCCCCTTGGGGCGTTCAATGCTTTTGATGATACCCCGCTGCTTGCGGCGGGGTAGTTCATTAGTTCAACAAAGTCTGCCATCTCATTCTCCTTTCTTTCATCAATTTTAAGACAGGAGAGATCGGGTAAGGGCTTAAAATACCACCTTCAGTGCTAAAATCAAGCCTATAAGGAGCCGGTGATTCCCGAAGTTCTAAAGTTACATTTCCCTTCAGCACTCGGCACCCTTTTTCTCTTATGCTGAGCTTTTTCTTTGTGACATGTCTCAACTCGAATAGTCAGCAAGTTGCTGGAGGCATATACTGCTTCTATTCTGAATTCTGACTCCTAACTCCTGATTCCTGAACAGTTATGGTCATTTTAACACCAAAATTGCAATCACTTAACTTGGTCCAACCCTAGCTCGTTTCATGCTATGAAAAGCATAAAATCATAGACGTTCACAGTTTCACTCCATAGAAAGCAGGAGGCAGGGCAGTCTTAATGGGCCCACCTACAAAAGATCGGGCGAAGACGGAGATTTAATCCCCTCCACCACATATAGATTCATCTCCCCTTTAATACCCTTCAGCGACATGACAAACGATCGTTGAATATGAACATATCCCGATACCTGCCGGTAAACAGCTTCGGAAATGACCACCTCCCCCCCCTTGGCCGTTGACTGGATCCGGTGAGTCAGGTTTACGGGGGAACCCACAATCCCGTACTTGGCCCTGGTTTCCGAGCCGATATTCCCCACCACCACTTCTCCTGCATTGACCCCGATCCCGGTCGCAAATTCAGGAAGCTGATTCTTTCTCATTTCCGCGTTGAAGCCGGCCATGGCGTTCTGCATCTCAAGGGCACACGCAACGCCCTTGTGGATCACAGTCCCTGCAGGGCCGTCAAGGGGATCAAAGAAGACCAGCACACCGTCCCCGAAGAAATCCACAATGATCCCCTGGTGTTTCTGTATCACGTCGATCAACCGTGAAAAATAGCGGTTCAGGAGACTGATGACTGCATCGGGACTCAGGGTTTCCGACAGGTGCGTAAACCCTCGAATATCCGACATGAGGATGGCCACATCACGTTTTTCCCCGCCCAACCTGGTGGCCTCCGGCAGTTTCATCAGCTTCTCGGCTATTTCCTGGTCCACATATCGCCCGAATGTGTTGGTGACGAAGTCCCTCTCTTTAAGGCCGTCCACCATGATGTTGAAACTTCTGGTCAGTTGCGCTATTTCATCACGGCCTCTTACGAGAATCGGCTTCCCATAATCCCCCCTGGCAACCGATTCTGCAGCGCTTGAGATCTCGGTAAAAGAACTGACCATCTTTCCCACCACCATTCGGATAAACGCAAGGATGATAAGGATAACAATCACCCCACCCACGAAGTAATAGGTGCGAAACTGGATAATGGGCGCCAGGACCTTCTTCCCGGCAGCGAAGAGCACAATCGTCCAGGGAGCATATCTCAGTCTGTAAAAACCTCCCACCTGATCTGGCGGCTGTCCGGGTCCAAGGACAGTCCCGAAAGGTTTTTTCTTGATGGCCTTCAACAGGGCTGTCTCAAAGGGGTCACCGCTTCCGCCAAACGGCATCCCTTCTTTCATGATAGCTTTGGTGTGGCAAAGATATGCCCCTGCTTCATCAATCAGACATGCCTGTTCAGTTTGCCACCAACCAAGTGCCTTGATGCCTTCCAGGAGATACTCAAAACGGACAGATATCTCTAACGTGCCTACCACTGTATCGGATTCATCTTTGAGTTGAGATATGAGATTGACCGTTTCCTGCCCTGTTTGGGCATTGTAACTGGGCGGTGTCACTTCCGCGATCCGTGCTTGGTGAAAGCGCATCATGCGCGTTCCGCCCATGGAGCCTGCGTCTCTATGCATGGGCATTGGCATTGACTGGAGCCTATCATTGTCTTTCCACTTCAGCTCGGCACGGGTAACCCCCTTCAGGGACCTTAACTGATCGAGTATCCATTCCTGTATTATCGGCCCTCCCCTGTTATCAGAAGTCTTGTGAAACATGTGAATCCAGTCGGTAATCCGGCCCAGTCTCATGTCGATCTGGTGCGCCGCCCGCTGAAGCTTTACAATGGAGGCATCTTGCCACTCGTCTAAAAGCGTCCCTCTCATATAAATAAAACCGAAAACTCCAATAAGCAACAGGAGAAGCCCTGCCGGCAGCAGCACCAGGAGGCTGAGACGTTGTTGAAGACTCTTGATTGCCATACCCGTACCTATTTTACCTCGTAGTTGAATCGGTCAAACAGCTTCCTGTCTCCCAAAACCGCCTTTGTTTTCACCGTATTAAACACCCTTTTCGGCCATGTCCATATCAGCGCCGTAGGCGCCTTTCATACCCATTGCCATCGTCTTCTGTTTGGAGCCATCGGGGTCCCCCCTCACAAGAAAGCCCACCTTTCCCTGATCAACTCTTGCTCCCTCCGGACCGGTGATAGTCACCATCAAGTGCCACGTATTTCTTTCCGGGAAGTGGTACAGGGAGTAATCAAATCCGTAACCGTCCACGGTTGACTTATGAATATGGACCCCCGGGCGATCGGGATACTCTTCCCCACAGACAAAATTCACAACAAAAAAACATATGGCATGGAAATAATCAAACCAATCCCTAAAACCAACATAACAGGATATCTTCTGTTCATTTTTCTCCTTTCCTTAGCCCCCAGCCCTTCCAGAGGGCGTAGACGGCCGGGATGATCACGAGCGTCAACACCGTGGAAGAGATCAGGCCGCCTACCATGGGGGCCGCAATTCGTTTCATGACCTGGGATCCGGTCTCGGCACCCCACATGATCGGCAAAAGGCCGATGAGCGTGGTAGAGACCGTCATGAGCTTGGGTCGCACCCTTTCCACCGTCCCCTCCATGATGGCATCCCTCAGCCCTTCCGCTGATTTAATCGTTCCGGCCTGGCTCTTGCGCTCAAATGCCTGGTCCAAATAGACGAGCATGACAACCCCTGTCTCGGCAGCCAGGCCTGCTAAGGCGATAAAGCCTACCACCACCGCAACCGAGAGATTATAACCCAGCAGATAAAGGAGCCACACCCCTCCCACAAGCGCGAAGGGAAGACTTGCCATCACGATAAACGCCTCGCTGAAGTTGTGAAAATGCATGTAAAGTAGAACAAGAATAATCACCAGCGTCAGGGGGACGATGAGGTTGAGCGTCTTGCGGGCCTTTTCCATATACTCATACTGTCCGGACCATACCATAGAGTAACCCGTAGGCAGTTTCACCTCCCGGGATACGATTCTTTTGGCCTTTTCCACATAGGTTCCCACGTCCACGCCCTTCAGGTCCACATAGATCCAGGCATTGGGCCGCGAATTCTCTGTCTTGATGGATGCCGGCCCCTTATGAATGGAAATGTAAACAAGCTGTCCTAAGGGGATATGGGCCCCTGTGGGCGCGGTCACCAGTACCCCTTTCAACAGATCGATATTATCCCTCAGCTCGCGGCTGTACCGTAGATTCACCGGATACCGCTCCAGGCCTTCCACCGTATAGGTGATGTTTTGCCCACCTATGGCCGTGACAATAGTATCCTGTACGTCTCCCACCGTGAGGCCGTATCGGGCAATCTGGTCCCTTCTGATCTTGAAGTCCAGATAGTTCCCCCCCGTAATCCGCTCGGAATACGCGGAAAGGGTCCCGGGGATCCGCCCCACCACCGCTTCGATTTTTGCTCCCAGGTCTGTAAGGACCTGAAGGTCCGGACCCATGACCTTGATCCCCACGGGCGTCTTGATCCCGGTGGAGAGCATATCAATGCGGGCTTTAATGGGCATGGTCCACGCGTTTGTGAGTCCCGGAAAACGAACCGCCTGGTCCAGGTTTTCCACCAGTTCGTTCACAGTGATATACCGTTCCTCCGGCCAGATCAGGGAAAGGGGCTTTTTCAGCCATTCGGGCCAGCCACTGAAAAAGCGATCCACCTTTTTCCGGCGCCACTGGTGCAGAATCTTTCCGTCCTTAACCTCGGGCCAGAGCCAGGTCAGGGGTTCTTTCAGCCAGCCCGGCCAGTTGGAAAAAAACCGTTTGACAGGAACTCGTTCATGCACCACCTTTGGCCACAGGGTGATGGTGGTTTCGATCATGGAAAGGGGCGCCGGATCGGTTGCGGTCTCAGCCCGGCCGATCTTGCCCAGGGTATGCTGGACTTCCGGAAAACTCTGGATAATCTTGTCGGTCTGTTGGACCAACTCCCTGGCCTTGGTGATGGAGATCCCGGGCAGGGTTGTGGGCATGTACAAAAGGCTGCCCTCGTTGAGGGGGGGCATGAACTCGCTCCCCAGGCGGGAGAGGGGATAAATGGATAGCCCGAGCAACAGGAGGGAGATCAAAACCGTGATCTTGGGCCATCTTAGAACCCACTGGATGATGGGTCGGTACAGGCGGATAAAAAAACGGCTCAGGGGATTTCGGGATTCCTCAATGATCCTCTGCGGCACGAGGCACACTAAGGCGAACAGGGAAACGACCATCGCCGCCGCCAGGGACCAGTCAGGAAGCCTCAGACCGGCAATCCCCCCCGCTATGACCAGCACGGGTGGTCCCGCCACCGAGGTGATCCATATACAGACCTTCCGTCCCTTGGTGATCTCGGAACTCAAGGTCCTTTCCCGGACAAAGAAGGTCATGAGCACGGGTACAATGGTGACTGCCAGCACGGCAGAGGCGGCCATGGCAAAAGTCTTGGTGTAGGCGAGCGGTTTGAAAAGCCGGCCCGATTGCTCCTCCAAACTGAATACCGGAAGAAAAGAGACGGTGATGATCAGGAGGCTGTAGAAAAGGGCAGGGCCCACCTCTTTTGCCGAATCCAGGATGATGGCCGCATGGGGCTTTTTCCCCGCGTCCTTAGCTAAGTGTTTGTGGGCGTTTTCAACGAGGACAACAGAGGCATCCACCATGACCCCTATGGCGATGGCAATGCCGCTCAGACTCATGATGTTGGCGTTGATCCCCAAGAACCTCATGACGATGAAGGACATGAGTATCCCCACGGGGAGGGTAAAGATGGCCACAAAGGCCGACCGGAAATGAAGCAGGAAAATTAGGCAGATGAGGGCCACCACCGTCATCTCCTCCATGAGCTTGCTCTTCAGGGTATGAATGGCCCGTAGGATCAGGCTGGCACGATTGTACCCTTCTTCAATGGCCACCCCCGCCGGAAGACCCCGCTGGAGTTCCTTGAGCTTCTCCTTCACATTTTGAATCACCTCAAGGGCATTTTCTCCGTACCGGATCACTACAATGCCCCCTGCCACCTCTCCCTCCCCGTTCCATTCCAGGATGCCCCGCCGCAATTCGGGTCCCAGATGAATGTTGGCCATATTCTTCAGCAGGATGGGCGTCCCCTGCCGGTCCACCCCCACCGCGATCTCTTCCAGGTCCCGCAGGGAGGTGATATAACCCAGGCCCCGAACCATGAATTCGGTCTCCGCCATCTCCACCATCTTGCCCCCCACGTCCCTGTTGGATCGGAGGATGGCGTTTTTCACCTTTTCAATGGAAAGATCGTAGGCCAACAGCTTGTTGGGATCTACCTCCACCTGGTACTGTTTCACAAACCCGCCTATGCTGGCCACCTCTGAAACACCGGGAACGGATACCAGTTCGTAACGGAGATACCAGTCCTGCAGGCTCCTGAGTTGCTGGAGGTCATGTGTTCCTAAGGTGTCCTTCAACACATACTCATAAACCCAGCCAACGCCGGTGGCGTCGGGGCCAAGGCTGGGCGTCACACCCGGAGGAAGTCTCCCTGCCACGAAGTTCAGATATTCGAGGACCCTTGAACGGGCCCAGTAAAGATCCGTCCCGTCCTCAAAGATGATGTAGACGAATGAGTAACCGAAAAAGGAGTATCCCCGGACCACCTTTGCAAAGGGCACGCTCAGCATGGCCGTGGTTAGGGGATAGGTGACCTGGTCTTCCACCACCTGGGGCGCCTGTCCAGGGTATTCGGTGTAGATAATGACCTGCACGTCGGAGAGGTCGGGAATGGCATCGATGGGGGTTTTTATCATGGCCAGGATGCCCGCCACAATGATGAAAACGGTAGACAGGACCACCATAAACCTGTTTTGAACGCACCATTGGATGATCTTTTCAATCATGCTTCATGCCTTCCCTGACAAATTCCCAGGGTTATTCCATATCCCCGAAGAAATCCTCTTCTTCTTTTTTGGCGCTCTTTACTAACCCGGCATCTAGCATCTTCCGAACAGCCTCCTTGAGATTGGATTCCGAGTCCAAAAGGAACTGCCCCGAGACAACCACCTCCTCTCCAACCATGAGCCCGACCAACACCTGCACCTGTCCATGGTCCAGGGAAGGGCCGAGGAGCACGTCCCTGGGCACGAATTTTCCTTCCCCCATGCTGACAAACACCACGTTTCGCTGCCCCGATCGGATCACCGCCTCGGATGGGACCATCAACCCCTCCCCTTTCAGGGCGGCCTTGATAGATACGTCCGCATACATCTCAGGCTTCAGCGCCATCTCCGGGTTCTGAAACTCGATACGGATGATCAGATCCCTTGTCTTGGGCTGCAGGTACGGATATACATAGGCCACCGTGCCTCCAAAGGTCCTGCCGGGCAGATAGGGCAGGGTCATTTCGGCCTGCTGGCCTTTTGCGATCCAAGACAGCTCGTACTCGTAGATATGGGCATCGACCCATACCCTGGATAGGTCGGCAATGCGAAAAACCTTGGTTCCTGCCTTGATATAGGCGCCCTCCTCCGCCCTTCTATCGATCACAAACCCGCTCAGAGGGGAACGGATCATCAATGTCTTTTTCACCTTTCCGGATTTTTCAATGGCCTCGATCTCACTTTCAGGGACGTCAAAATGGAGCAGTCTCCTCTTGGACGAGGTCAACAGATCCCGTCCTGTCCCCCCCCGCATCCGTTTGAGGGCCCTGTGGGCCACCAGATATTCCTCCTGGGCCGCCACCAGATCAGGGGAATAGATCTCAAAGAGGGGCTCTCCTTTTTTCACATACTTGCCAGTGAAATCCACAAAGAGCTTTTCTATCCAGCCGCTGGTCTTGAGGTTTACCTGGGCCGTCAGTGTCTCATCCGGGGTGATGTGTCCGTAGGTGCGAATGGTATGGATCAGCGGCCCCCTGGTGACCTCTGCAAGGCGTATTCCCATGTTTTGCTGGATCACGGGGTCGATCTTCACCGCTTCCTGGCCGGTCATCTCATCCTCGTACACCGGCACCAGGTCCATGCCCATGGCGCTCTTCCCGGGTTTGTCATAGATCTCCGTGGGATTCATGGGGGCACGCCAATAAAGGATCTTTCCTTTTTTCGTATCAGAGGAGGACATCTCCCGAGTGCCCTGGGGATGTTCCCCGGATTGGGGACCCTCCACGATCCCTTTCCCGTGTTTGCGTGGCCCCAGATAACCCATGAGATAGGCGGTTCCTCCGGCCAAAAGGAGCGTAAGGATCACGGTCAAAAACACGATTCGCAGCGTAGAACCGGATTTTTCGGGCTGCTCGTTTGCCTTCATTTGAGCACCTCCTTCCACACTTGATGAAGCGGCGCCCCCACTGCATTCTCAAGTTGGGACCGCGCGATGCCAAGGGCGCTCATTTCCCGCTTGGTAGCCAGGTTGCTATCCAGCCATGACCTGTAAGAGGAGATGACGTCCGCAAAGGAGACATTGCCCGCCTCGTATCCCTGGGTCGAGACAGCAAGGGCTGTCCTGGTCAGTTCCAGAATGGAGGCCCTGTAAAGCGATTCCTCCCGTCTTGCCAGATCCAGCCGGAACCATGCATTCCGGACAAGGGTGATGGTGCCGGCCTCCTCCTTTTCCAGCTCTCTCCTTAGGGCGTTAAGCTCCTGCTGGGTCTGTCGAAGGTAGGCATCTTCAATGCCATACCAGGGCATTATTGGCAAACCAAACCCTGTCGATGCCTTGGTTGATACAGGAAACCCGTCTTTCGTCGCTACAGAACCCACCTGATTTATGGCCTCATCTTCGTAGAGGGACAGATTCAAGGTGTATGGGGGGATGATCATCGTCTCGCCCATATCAATGAGTCTTTCCATTTTGCCTATCCGGGCACGCATACGCCTTAACTCCTGTCTTCGGTCATGGGCCAGTTTGTAAAGGGCACTCAATGGGGGCAGCGTCCTTATTGGTTCACGATTTTCGGGAAAGCCGATCCTGGTTTCCGGCGGAAGATTGAGGATTTCAAGGATCTTCGATTCCCAATTTCGCCGTCTTTCCAGCAAGGTGTTCAGCTCCTCTTCCAGGAGTTCCCGCTGGATACGTACCTTGATCACGTCCTGATAGCTGGTGCCACCGGTCTCGTAGCGGGTGATGGCCACCTGCTCCAGGTGCCTGTAAAGGCCCAATGTCACCACGGTAATTTTTTTCGCTTTACGAACAAAAAGGAGCTCCCAGTAGGCCTTTCGTGCCTCTGTGATCGCCTCCCTTCTGGCGATCTCCAGGTCTTCCATAACCGTCTTGATCTCCTGATTAACAATCTCCCCCTTCAGAGACAACACCCCGGGAAAGGGAAATTTTGTCTTCATGGGTTCCTTCCCCTTCAAGGGCCCCACCCCGGTCATCAACCCCTCCGTAAATGCCGTATATTGTCGAAGGATGTCATCTAATGCCAGGACCTGGCTATATGTATCGATGGCGGCGCGTGCCCGGTTTTCACCGGCCTTTATCCCCGGATTTCGGAGAAAGGCCAGGGTCTCTATGGTTTCAAGGGAGAATCGGGGATCCAGGGCGGCCGTGGCAACCCCCCGATCCGTAACGGCGGATTTTAGTCCATTCAAGAGATTGGCAGGGGGACGAAAAAAGGCCTCTATATTCCCGGGCGACTTCAAGGCCTTCTCCCAGAGCGCCCTTGCCTCGTTGATTCGCTCCTTTTCCGGGGAAAAAGCGGTCTCATCCGGAGATCCGCCCTTCCTATCCCCTTCCTTAACCTGGGGGGCGGAATAAACCGGTGGGCGGTATTCCTCCATCTTCCTGTTCAGCTGTGAATAGTCGGAACAGCCCACGGCGGAAACCAGAAGGGCCAGGGCAAACAGGAATACTGTTCTTTTTGTCATTTCATCTCCCCTTGGCCTTTTTCATGGGAGGCGCCGGACGTTTTTGTGATGGTTTGACCAGCCAGCTGCTCCAGCCAGGCTAGGTACTTTCCGTAATCGGCCCTTGCCCTTGCCAAAGAAAGCTGAAAATTATAGTACACGGACTGTGCCTCCACAAAGTCCGAGAAACTGGACTCCCCTTCACGGTACCAGGTTTCGGCGATCTCCATGGCCCGCATGGCCTGGGGCAACAGGTCGTTTCCGTAAAGCTCCATCAATTTTTTAGAATTTCCTAAACGGAAAAAAAGGTTGTGGACCTTGGTGCGGATTTCGGTGATCGAAACTTCTTCCGCTGCCCGGGCCTTTCGGATTCCTGTCTGGGCCTGCGCTACGCGACCCCTGTTCTTCCCAAACCAAAGGGGGATGGTGACACCCAACTGGACGCCCAACCCGTCTCTCCCCGCGTTTTGGGGCCGTACCGGTACATCGGGTTCGCCGATGGATGCGTAGAATACCCCCACGTTGAAATCAGGCAGGGTTTCCAACCGGGCAAGCTCCGCCTTGGCCCCCGCTTTTTCCACAAGGACCCGTGCCATACGGATCTCTTCCTGATTGGCCTCAGCAAGCCGGTAAAGCGCTTTGAGATCGAAAACCACGGGCCCGAACCCCCCATCCACAAGTCCCCCGATCCTTGCATCAGGCCTCCGTTTCAACAGGCCGTTCAACCGGGTCTTCTCGGTGAATTCCAGTTCATCGAGGAGGATCCCGTCATAGCGTATCTGTCCCAGCTGGGACTGGGCCTTGATCATGTCTATCAATGCGGCTCGGTCCTGTGCGTAGGCGGTTTCCCCCATCTTCCGAAGGTGTTCCAGGAGCCGGAGGTTTTGGGCTACCACCTCTTTGGCCGTACGGATGTAGAGAAGCTCGTAAAAGGACTCGCGGACCGATGCGATCACCGCCTTGACGGTCCTGTCCAGATTGATGTGTGCCACCCGGGCTTCCGCTTCCACCACCTTCCCCGCCTGCGCCAGCTTTCCCGGAAAGGGAATCTTTTGGTTCAGACTTGCGGTCCAGTCCTGTGGTCCTAAACGGGTTTCAATGGGTTCGGGAAAATAGGTGAATTTTACCTCCGGATCAGGATAACCCGTGGTAATCCGGTACTGTTCCACCGTCTCCCGCCATGCTTCACGGACTTTTCGGATGGACGGGTTATTCTGGTATGCGTAAGCGATCAGGTCTTGAACCGTGACCCGACCCGTGAACGGTGCCTTCATTTCGCCGCCGAAACACGGCGACCGGAGATACCCGACCCAAAAGAGAGAGAACGCGACAAGGAAAAAAAAGCGAAGAGTTTTCATAAATATTCCCCCCAATTCCACTTGAACATGAACTGGATTCGTTTTGTTTGAGGAAACCACGTTCAGTGGGTCTGTCTAATATCCCGCTTTGCGGGGGACGGAGATAGACGTCTCTTCCTGGAAAAACGTTCAAAATGCTTTCCCCATGGATTTTTTATATATACTCTTTTGAAAAGAAAAACGCAAATTTATGGTCATTTCTTGTCGTTTGTTCTTTACCCATTATATTAACCGCAAGTGGATTTAGACCCTCTGAGTACGGCCTGAATGATCTCATTGAGATGCTGAAGGAATCGGAAGCGATCCCGTCTCTCGAAGGAAGCCGGGCCGCCCATAATAGTCACGAGTTCGCGGAGGTGGAACAGGATCTCTCGGTTTGCGAGGGCCTCTCCGATGGAATCCTTCGTGAAAACGCGACCCCGCGGGACGATCACTCGGGTACCTTTTTTCAGGCAGCGGGAGGCGAGTGGAATGTCCCCGGAAATCACGATATCGTTCTCGGTTACATCCTCCTCCCAATGTCGCAAGCTTAGCCTGGCGCACGGCAATCCTCTCTCAAAAATTTCGACTTCTTACTATTGTAACTACTGCTTCAATATTTCAGTACTCTATATATACTTAAATTTTCGAAGATTTTATGTTTAATGCGAAATACTAAAAAATTCCGTAGAAACCTACCTTCAACTATTCTTGCATTATTGTTTATAAGCTATCAGGCTGATTTTATTCCACTATTGATATTGTATTAATTACCTAAACGTAAATATTTTAGCGTATTGTCTTTACCAAAGCAATCATAATCAAAGTTGCAGAAATCTTGCCACGAGCACATCCATGGAAATTATATCCTCATTGCCAATATGGTTTGGATACCTCAGGATTTAGAAATCTTAATATTTGCCAAAAGATAGCAGGTATCATAAGATAAGAAGGCTTTGAAATTTTGGGCAAAGTATGATGCTCTGCACGAAGTTCCCCTTTTTCAAATTCGATTTGCTATGGTCCTGACTTGACATAGATAATATTATCAAATGCAGATTTTAATGCCCTAATCAAGATGTGAGCCCACTTCCAATGAGTTGTAGAAATGCTGAGACGTCTAATTATTAAACGTCTTGGTGAAGGGATTGTTAAATGGACCGGGTTCAGTCTTTCGCGGTCTTTTTGCCTTGGGCCTCTTTTCAGGTTTTTTTGATGCCTTCCTTGTTTTTCCCGGTTCCTGAACCGCGTCCTGTTTCATGGAAAGAGAGATTCGTTTTCTTTCCAGATCTACGTCCAGCACCTTAACCGTTATATGCTGATGGACCTTGACCACCTCGTTGGGATCCTTAATAAACCGGTTCGCCATTTGGCTAATATGCACCAACCCATCCTGATGAACACCTATGTCAACAAAAGCACCAAAGGCGGTGACATTTGTAACTACACCTGGCAGGCTCATGCCAGGCTGGACATCTGTAATTTTTTCAATGCCCTCCTGGAATTTGAAACTTTCAAACTGCTTCCGGGGATCGCGACCGGGTTTGTCCAGTTCGGCAAGAATATCGGTAAGGGTGGGGATGCCCACCCTGTCTGTCACATATCTATTCGGGTCAATTTTTTTCCTGAGCACATCACTTTCAAGCAGATTAGTTACCCCGAAGCCAAGATCCCTGGCCATAGCCTCCACAATGCCATAAGATTCGGGATGGACCGCGCTTGCATCAAGGGGATTATTTCCATTCCTTATTCGGAGAAAACCGGCTGCCTGTTCAAAGGCCTTCTGGCCAAGACGCGATACCTTTTTTAGTTCTTCTCGGCAAGAGAGAGCTCCGTACTCATCGCGGTAGGTTACGATGTTTTTGGCCAACTGTGGTCCAAGACCTGAGACATAGGTGAGAAGCTGTTGACTCGCTGTATTGACATCCACCCCCACAGCATTGACGCAACTCATGACCACATCATCCAGGCTTCTTTTGAGGGCCAGCGGGTTCACGTCGTGCTGATATTGCCCAACGCCAATAGATTTGGGATCGATTTTTACTAACTCAGCCAAAGGGTCCATGAGGCGCCTTCCAATGGATACCGCCCCTCTATAAACC
>JADHXI010000116.1 GCA_016783065.1 Desulfobacteraceae bacterium
CCGCCGAGCCCAAGGCGTACTACACGTATGCCAAGGTAGAGACCCTGCCAGGTGGCATGGATCGGAAAATGGCCCTTAAGATGATTGGAAGATCGCTCAAGGACCTTTCTCGGGAGTGGCAGATCATCAACAAGTTAGCGAGTTAGATCGGCTACCGTTAATCTAAACCCTTAAGAAGAAAAAGGGGTATCCGGTCCGGGTACCCCTTTTATTCGTATAGGAGACTGGAGGGGGGAGCCCTTACATCGGAGATCGGAGTAACTGCGCCCTATTTCAGTAATTCTCTTATCTTCCCCTCCAGAAATTCCTCAGTACGTCTCCCGATTAGCTTTTCAACGATCTGCCCATCCTTGATAAAAAAAAACATGGGTATAGAGGAGATGCGGTAATCACGCAATACCTGAGCATCCGCACAATAGACAGGAAAGTTGACACGAAAACGATCCAGAATGGCCTGTATTGCCGAAGGATGTTCATACTCGAAAGACACGCCCACCATCTTCAACCCATCGGATCTGTACTTGGAACAAAGCTTTGTGAGTGTCGGAAGCTCCTCCCTGCAGGGCCCGCACCACGATGCCATCATGATAATTATCCTTGGGCTATCTTTGGCGCCGAACAATCTTTCAATGCCCGCCTTATCTATTTCCCCGACTATAACCCTCTCTTCAAGGCAGACTGTACCTGGACTGTTCAACAGGGTTAGGAAAAAGGTCGCAAGCGCAATCCAGATAAAGGGGTATTTACCGTACTCAGATTTCAATTTACCTTAATCCGCCAGTCTCAGACCATTTAACACCGTCATTGTGTCAACCGAAATCCCACGTGTTCATCTGGCAACACTCCTGAACTGACAGGGAGCCATTCCGGGCAAATTCACTTCAATGGAATCGCCCTTGATTTTGCCCGCAATTATCCCACCCGACTTGGTGTGTAACAACACCTCATTTCCCCTGACCTCCCATTTAAAGGAAACACTGTCCTCCTCAGTCGCCCATGAACCATTGCCATCGGCCATTAGCTCCAGGGAGATTGCGGGGCCCTGTTGATTCTTGCTGGTAGTCGAAAGATATTTTCCCGCCCATTTATCTTTGTCCCCACAAGAGACCACAATAATCGCCAAAGAGATGATCAAGCCTGTCAACAGGGATAGGGAGCTTTTGAGCATCAGACCTCCTTAATGGTAAGGGAAAATCTCTCTTCTAAATGAAAGATCTTATCATAGAAAAAGATATGAATGGTCATGATCAACCAGATGAGGTCCCTTATCACCGTCCACCAGCTTATTTTCTCATCCACGGCACTGAAGCACCCACAGCTGATAGGGGCATCTCGCATGAGATTTATCATAATCGCCAAGGTGAACACGATCATCAGAAAGCCAATGATTGCGGCCGCCGACCGCGCACGGACACCACACACCAGAAGTATTCCACAGATCAGCTCAATCCATGGAAGAACCACGGCCGACGCATTGACACCCCAATAGGGTATTATCTGATAGCTGGCGATAGTCTCTGCAAACTCGGCCGCATAATTAATCTTATACATGCCTGCATAGATGAACAGCCCGCCGATGTAAAGCCTGAGAACAAGGGCCAGGTACTGGCTTGTGAAAACATGCTTCAAAAACCTCAACATATTCATGGCTCCACAGGATAAACATTTTCTTGCCAGGCGGATAACCCACCCGAAAGTATCTTTACCTTTTTGTGACCCCTTGCCGCGAGCTTCATTGCTACTTCTTCATCATAATGCTTACTCACATTTCTCCCATAGACAATAATCTCCTTTTCAGGGTCAAGCTTGTTGTATTTCATCATGTAAACAAAATCAAAAAGGGGAAGTGGTATATTGACAGCACCCCGGATATGCCTTTGGTTAAAGAAATCGGCTGGTCTTGCATCGACAAAAAGGGACGTGCCGGTATCGTACTTGAGCTTTGCCCAATGGGTATCAATCCGGGGAGTGGCCTCATGAGACCATGTCTGAGGCACAATGCTGATACCGTCAGGATTGGAGAAGTTGAAGGTGAGGCCCAGAATCAGGCCGAAGCCCAGAATCAAGAGGAGATCCACGACCGACAGCCTCCGTGTTCTCGCTCTTTCTCTCTGGATCACGGATGTGACACGGGCCTTGGCCCTCTCTAATATCTCAATCCTATGCCTGCTGGTCATAAGCTCTTCGAGGGTCTTCTTCAACTGGATGTTTCTCTCTTCCAGGCGTATATTGAGTTCTTTTATCATTTCAAATGCCTTGGCGTTTTTCAGGAATGTCATGAAGTTATTCGTGAGAGTTTGTAACAGTTCCTGATCTTCCTCCGAATACCCTTCCCCTGTTATCTTGTTCCCGAGCCCTATCAGCCCCAGATTCGCCTCGTCAATGACAAAAAAAGAACCTGCTCCCGCATCCGTTAATGCAGCATCACCCAAAAATCTCATATCCGTGATTACTTGACTCTTCATGGAGGAAGGCGTTTTCTCTCCAACAGTGTTTAAGTACCTCCTGACGGCCTTCTCAACACCCGATTCCGACAGATCTCTCAGCCTCTCCTTGTCAACCCCACGATAGGTTATATGGGCTGTCTTTGCTGCCTTATCTAACAACAGGATATACCCCTGGACAACACTGAAAGTGCCCATAATCATCAGGAGAAAGGTGTCCATTATCTTTTTGGTCTCCGTGAGCCCGCCCAGTTCAAGGGTAGTATCGTAAAGGGTCTTCAGGCAATGAACCCGCCTGTCCAGATCCCTCCGAGTAAACTCTTCCTGTCTGAGAATATCCTCTATCTCCATGTCTCTCGATTCAAGGATTGATCTCATCTCCCGGATGATTTCTTCCGACCTTTCGCGAGTGAGAGACCCTATGAGGTCATTGGTCAGTAAGGTAAAAAGCTGGATATCTCTCTGGGAATACGATTCATCCACTATTTTTTTCCCAAACCCTGCAACCCCGCAACCGTCCTTTTCAATGCCCCATAGGATCAAAACTTCTGTTTGAGCCGGCCAGCAGGGAAGGTGCACAGACGCTTCATCAAGGATCAAATGGACTTTAATGTATGGCAGGCCATCTCTCGGGTGAAGCGGAGAGAAATAGCGCTGAACAATCTCCGGGATATTGCCCTGAATTGTTCTTATGTCAGTGTCTTCCAGGCCGCGGCTGATTATTTGTACGTTAGAGGCCTTATCAATAAGGAGGGCAAATCCCTGGGGAATCCCAAATGTCCCCATGGTTGTAAGCACAAACGTCTCCATTATTTCCCTCAAACCGCTGAGACCATACAAGGGATGCGCTGTATCGCATAAGGCCCGTGGTGAAAAAATCTCTTTACCGGGCTCATTCATGCCATTTCCTCCCAGCTTTGGTCGCTGTTTAGGCCGCTTTGAAACAATCATTCGCAGGTTGCCGGCTTTCTTTCAAACCGCTAAAGTGTTATAATTTCATAATTTGCAGAAAGAAGTCGTCAATATCCTTGATGATGCCCAAGTGAGCAAAAACGACTTTTCCGTCCTTGGAGACAATCATGGTGAAGGGTGTTCTTGGCTCTCCCAAGGATTTATGAATCTCAAATCGAGGGTCTTTAACTACCGGAAAAGGGATGCTGAATTCCTTTTTCATGTAATCCACTTCTGTTGAATTGGCACCCGCAGCAATTGCCAGCATCCTAATTTTTTCAAATAAGGCCGGGGCCTTTTTGAGCCTGTAGAATAGCTTATTAAACAAAGGGGCCTGGGCATGACACTTGGGGCAATAGACACCCACAATTTCAATGAGAGTAAACGGAGAATTAACCTGCTTGACGGAAAACGTCTTTTCATCCCCTATCCCCAAGTACTCCCTGCCTTTTTCTGATGCAGGGGCTTCTATCTTCAGGTCTGGCAGATATGAACCTGTAGCAGGAATACCACCTGCAAGCGCGAAACAAGGAACCAAGCCAGACAGTGTGAAAAAGCAGATCCATCGGATAAGAATCAGGTATCTCGGTATTCCCTTAGGCATAATTACCTCCTTGAATTGTTTTCAAACACATCAGGAAAGATTTCCCTCACTCCTTTGACGATAAAGCTTTTGGGAAGGTCAAGGTGAAAGTAGTCCCTTCCCCTTCCTCGCTCCGGATATCAATGCGACCGCCGTAGTCTTTGACTATCTCGTTAGTAATGGTGAGTCCCAATCCTTTTCCTTTTCCCGCCTCTTTAGTGGTAAAAAAGGGCTCAAAAATCCTTTCCATGACATCGTCCGGGATCCCTATGCCGGAATCAGAAAGCGAAACAACGATCCGGTCGTTTTCAGAGAAGCTGCGGACACTCATAAAATCAGTCTTTGTTCCACCAATAGTCTCTTTCTTCTCATTTATTGCATCCTTTGCATTGGAGATCAGGTTGAAGACCACCTGTCCCAAACGATTGCGGTGTGCCAGTACCGGCGGAAGTGTTTCATCTAAGTGAAGCTCCGTTTCAATTTTATCCAAAGCCAGTTGATGGGCCATTGTGGCAAGGGTGTTTCTGATTATCGTGTTAATATCTACCTCTTCCTTTTCAAAATCCGGCTTCCCACCAAATTGGCTGAGCCGGCTAATAATTTCTGAGGCCCTGTCCACCTGAACACTTATTTCGTTTGCAACCTGAGATAGATCCTCTTTCGGGATTTTTTCTCCCCGCTGGATCATCATCTTCAGGAACTCACCTCCCATCTTGATGGCATTCAATGGCTGATTCAGCTCATGGGCGATCCCGGCCGAGATTCCCCCCATGGTAGGCATCAGCTTCAGCAAATCCCATGCTGTCACTAATTCCACATGACGCATGAGGGAGGGAAGAATGAGCAGGTCTCCTATCAATGCTGAAAACATGGTCGTTACCATAAGGAGGCCAAAAACAGCAGTAGGTTTAAAGTGGGAAAAGATCAAAATGGAAAAACCGAGACTTATCGCCATCGTGGTGAAAATAATGGGCCTTCCCACTCCCCTGATGGTATCGCAGAGCGATCTGTCTTTGTCCAGGTCTTTCTTAAATTCGCGGTTGTATCTCACCAGGTAATGAATTGTGTCATCCACTGCCAGTCCAACGGCAATACTTGCAATAAGACTGGTCGCAACAGAGAGATTGATCCCGAGCCACCCCATGATACCAAAATTTATGATAATCGGAAAGCAGTTGGGGAGGATAGCGATGAATCCTACCTTGCTTGAAAAAAATAATAGCGCCATGATACCGAAAATGAGTAGAAGAGTGAGGGAAAGGCTCTTTATCAGGCCCCTGGTAAGCAGATGGCTGCTCTGGGAAATTACCATGCCAAAGCCAGTGACATGAAAGTCAAAATACCCCGAGAAGTGTTCCTTGAGAAAATCCTGTATTTTTCTCTGGAGCTCCAAAAAATCCCTGGAGCTTGAGATGTGAGTCCGCAACAAGATATTTACTTTGGAGAGATCTTCGTTCATGAACCCTTTAAACATATCCTGACCCAATAAGGTCTTATAGCTGTTCATGAGCATGCGTGCTTCATAGGGTTCTCCTGGCAGGGCATAATATTCTTTCCTGTGCTGGTTTGTCGCATAGTTTACGAGCTTGAGGAAATCAGCAAAAGAGATGGTCTTGTCTACGCCATCAAGGGAATTGAGGAATCCCTGTATACGCTCGATCTGCTTCAGATGTGAGGGTTTTTCAAAATAACCTTCTGCCTTACTGTCCAGAACCACATTCACGGGAAAACTCCCGGCAGTTTGTTTGTAAACATCCTCGAAATGCTGAGCGATGGGAGTGCCCTGCTTGAAATAATCCACCGGGTTTGTCTCCACTCTGATGAAAAAAATGCCGGAAAACGCCAGCGCGCTGATAATTGCGATGACATAGAGGACTCCCTTTTGGTGGCGCAAGTTTAACCGGATGAGTTTGGCAAGCAGGTAATCCATTGCACCTTTGGCCAATGACCGGCCTTTCGCACCGTTATTGGATAATGGCAGTATAGTGAGGACAGCAGGCAGGAGGGTGATCATGATGATGAGCATACTCGCCATTCCAATGCAGGAGAAAACAGCAAATTCCCTGATGCTGGCGATCTTGTTCAGCAATAAAGATCCCAGCCCTATAATGGTTGTAATTACCGCCAGGGTCGTTGGAAGTCCCATGCTCATAAAACAGGTATAGACCGCTTTTGATTGGGAATCGGCCCTGTCCAGACAGGTCCTGTACTCTGACATAATGTGCATGCAATAGGCCGTTCCTACGGCAATCAACAGAATCGGCACGATCATTGTCAGCAAAGAAAGAGGGGTCTGTGTCCAGGCCATGAGGCCGAAGGTCCAGATCAGTGCCAGGAATACCGACCCGGTGGGAATCAATATCCCGCGGATATTCCCAAAGAAACAGAAAAGGAGGGCCGCTATCACCAAGAAGGTAATCGGAGGAAGTCTAAAAAAGTCCTTTTCAGTATATGCTGCCAAGGCTCTTGAAACCAGAGGCATGCCAATCTGATAAAGAGACATTCCGTTACTTTCCTTTTCAATAATCTCGTTTATGGAACCGATAATATTATCCTTATGCCGGACATCCTCAAGAATTACAGTGAGGACGGTCGTTTTCTTGTCGTCCGATATGAAATTCCTCCTAAAGAGATCTATTGGTGCCATGATTTCTTCAAAATCAGATAGGCTCCAACGGGAGGAAATATCCATATCCTTCTTTATACCTGGAAGGCTGAGGACCTTTCTGACGCCCGGTATTTCTGAAAGGCTTTGTGCAATCAAACCAATTCTTCTAAAGGTGTCTGGGTCAAAGATCTGTTTCGCTTTTGCCACCACAAGGATAATTTCCTCGCTGCCAAATTCTTTCTTGAACGCCTCGTAATAAGCCGTCTCCGAAAGGTCCTTTATGGCCAAGTCATAAATGGACGTCTGGAAACGGATATAGGGGAGGTGAATGGCAAAAAGAAGGGTGACCAGGGATATGAAAAAGATGATCCGGTACGGATGGTCAATGATGAAGCGAAACCAGTTGTCGGTTCTGAAGGCCCTGGGCAAATGCGGCATGATCAAAATGAGTGTTCAGATACAAAGGTTTATTGGAAGCTCGCGATGGCCTCTGCTTCGTGATCGTAAATCGCTGCGAATTTCGTGATCCCGACCATGTGGAACATCTTCTTAAAATTCTCAGAGAGCCCGGAGATGGCGACGACCTGATTCTTTTTCCTGCTTTCCGAAAGGAGCTGAATTAATATTGCGATGCCCGCCCCATTTATTGACGCGTGCTCATCAAAATGCATCAATATCTTACCCGTTCCTTCGGCAGAGGCTTTCTTGTATACATCAAATAAAGAGTCCTCGGAATGGGAAGTCATATCCCCTTTGATGTCTATGATAACAATATCATCGGCATTTCGCAGCGATATTGCATTCTCCGCCCGCCTTTTCGTCAACTTAAGCCTTTCTTTCGCCCGTTTCAGGGCTGCGTCGAGCGAACTTCTCTGAATGGGCTTGTTGATGAAGTCGGTGGCATTAAAATCCAAGGCCTTTACGGCAAGATCCATATCCCCGTGCCCGGTAATGATGATCACCTCTGTAGAGGGCTCAATCTCTTTGATCCGCCGCAATACCTCAAAGCCATCCATGCCAGGCATTTTAATGTCCGTGACCACGATGGGGGGCCTCTCCCTTTCGAAAACCTCAAGGCCTTCCTCCCCGTTCTCTGCGGTGAATACCTCATAACCATAAGCCCCCAAAAAAAGCCGAAACATAGCAAGTGTGGGTTTTTCATCATCAATAATTAATATCTTATCCATACGGGTATCCTCTCGTCCGTTATGATGTGGCGATGGGAAATGTGAGTTTAAAGGTGCTGCCGATCCCTTCTCCGCTGTGGACACGGATCGCACCGCCATACTCTCTAACGATCTCGTAAAGGATGGAAAGCCCGAGGCCCATCCCTTTTCCCACCTCCTTTGTGGTGAAAAATGGCTCAAAAATTTTATCCCTGTCGTCTCTTGGAATACCGATTCCAGTATCGGTGATCGTGACGGCCACCCGGCCACTTTCTCGAAAAGAGCGGATAGTAATCATGGCCGTATCAGCCCCGTCGTGGGCCTCTCTCCTCTGAGTGATGGCATCCCGGGCATTGGTTATCAGGTTAAAGATCACCTGTTCTAAGCGATTGGTATGGGCCAAAATGGGGGGAAGGGTCTCGTCAGGGTAGAACGACAGTTCTATATTCTGAAGACCCAACTGTTGGCCAATAATTGCCATAACACCTCTGATTGGCTTATTGATGTCGACTTCTTCTTTTCTAATATCCGCCTTTCGCCCAAATTCCCTAAGACGGTTAATGATCCCTGCAGCCCTGTCCACCTGGGCACTTGCTTCAGAGACCACTTGCGATAGATGTTCCTCCGGGATTCTCCTCCCTTTTTCAATCATCATTCCCAGAAATTCGTTCCCCATCTTGATGGCGTTCAGTGGCTGATTCAGCTCATGGGCGATACCTGCCGACATCTCGCCTAAGCTTGTCATTTTGCTGGCCTGTATCAATTGAGCGTCCTTTTCCACTATCTCTGTGATATCATTTGTTGCAAGAACTATCGCTTCTCTGCCCTGGTACGTTGTCGCACAAGCCCTGGTGTTCACATAAAAAGGCCTGTTCCCCTTTTTGTAATGCAAGATCCTCGAACCAAGTGCGCATGCGCTTAATAAACGCCCTTTCTTGAGAACCTCCGAACCGGTATCCATATATTCAAAAGTACCAAGGTCTGTAAACGGCCTGCCCATCAATTCTTCCTTTGAATACGCGTACGTCTCCTCTGCGCTTGGGTTGAGGTCAAGGATCTCGAGGGTCTCACGATCAAGCACAAAGATCGGATTGGGTCCGCTGTCGGAAAGTGACCGGTATTTCTCTTCGGATTCTTTCAACCGGGCCTGGGAGACTTTCAGGCATCGGGTCATATGATTGAACGAATCGGCCAATTGTTCGATCTCATCGCCCGAATACCCCTTATAAACATGACAGCCGTAACAGTGCTGGAGCTTTTCTGGGAAATCACTGCATTCCGGGGTAGCAGCACATGCCGTTCCGTCTACATACCAGCATGGAATAGAAGTGTCATTGTAGGCAGGGCACTGCGCCTGATTGCAGCCCCGTATTTCCCAGCACTTACCGACGTTCCCGATGCCGGGTTCCACGTCTAAATTCCCTCGGCTCAGTTCATCCGACATCCTGATGAGCTTCGACATGGGCCGGGTAATATATTTTGAGAGCTTGTGGCTTATGGCAAAAAAGATGAGGACAATGGCCGATATATATCCGAAAAAAGTGATCCGCAACTTGCTGACAAGCTGATCAATGTGGCTCTTATTCAAGCCCACATGGACCGTCCCGATCTGATAGATCCCTTCCTTGACGGGCGAGGCGATATCATATGCCGTCTCTCCTCCTGTTTGAATAAGTCTGATGCTGTGCGGCTGTTCAGGAGAGAGCCTGTTGGCCTGGAGAAGTTTATCGGGAAAGGGATCAATAAACGTATGGGCCAGCACCTTGGCTTCCTTGTCTAAAATGAATATGTAAGATATGAGC
Organism: Desulfobacteraceae bacterium; assembly: GCA_016783065.1. GTDB lineage: Bacteria > Desulfobacterota > DSM-4660 > Desulfatiglandales > Desulfatiglandaceae > JABMQV01. The sequence continues at coordinate 9,555 of JADHXI010000116.1, forward strand.
TGCTCTCTGTCGCCGATTCGGGAGGCATCAAAAAGCAGATTGGTAAGTTCCGGAGAGTTTTGGGTAAGGATGTATCCCCTGCTCCCCTCTGCAACGCTCTGGGCAATGCCTATGCCCCTTTGTTCAAGCCTGTATATCAGATTTGAAATAAGGACCCATCTTGCAACCACGGCAATCCCGACACTCAACAGCAGGATAACAGCAACAGAGGAAAAAAATATCTTATTCTTAAAGCTCAATTTATTTAATATTTTCATTGACATGCATTCTTCCCTTGATCAGTTCAAGCCCGTTTTCCGACGAGGTTACAAGAACCAGTTGACCGTTTCTAATTTGCGTAAAATATACCTGCTCCAGGCCCTGATGGTCTTTCGAGCTGAAACTTACCTTGGCACCAATCCCAACAAAATATCTTTCGAGACTCTCAATGGCCTCTATGAATCCTTCCCTTGTGACGTCTCTTCCGGCACGCCTTAACCCCTCAACCAGGATCTTGGCATTGATGAAACCTTCAAATCCTACAAAGTTAGGCGTATCCTCAGGATAATATTTCTTGAGTAATCGGGCATAGTCCTTGGCGGCAGGCAGCAAGACCCGTGCCTCAGGAGGAGGTACAACCTGGGTGACAATAACCCCTTCACCGTCCGCCCCCAATTTTCTGGCCAATTCATCACCACCCACAAAAGAAACATTATGAAAAACGGGGTTAAATCCTCTTGATTTTGCTAATTTGATGAACTTGGCGCACGGGTCATACGTGCCGACCATCACTACGGCCTCGGCACCAGATGCTATAATATGATCGAGGCCCTTTTCCACATCCATGGTTCCGCGGATATAGGATCCTTTTGCTACAGGGGTCAAATCATACTTCTTCAGGGCCAGTTCGGTCCCTTTAAGGCCGTCTAGGCCATAGGCATCATCCTGATAGAATACGGCCACCTTTTTGAGATGGAGGTCCTCTATAAAGTGCTTGATTGCAGCCGCTGTTTCTTCATAGTAAGAAGCCCTCACGTTCATAATGTAACGCTTCGTCGGCTCTCTGAGGATATGAGCACCCGTAAAAAGACCCAATAGTGGCACTTTTTCCCTTTCCACAAGTGGGATAATCTCCACGGAAGTGGGTGTCCCCACATAACAGAAAAGCCCGAAGACACGGTCCTTTTCAATGAGCCTCTGAGTATTGCTGATGCACCTGGGTGGATCATATCCATCATCGTAGGCAATGACCTTTATCTTTCGGCCATGAATTCCGCCATGCTCGTTTACAAAATTAAGATAGGCCAGGGCCCCGTGAAGTGTCTGGGTACCTAAATAACCGGCATGCCCGCCGAGAGCCAGGGAGGAACCAAATAAGACTTGGTTGGGGGTGACACCGGGCACCGACCGTTCTTTTTTCAGCTTTTGCCAGTCAGTCCATAGTTCAAACTTGCCGTTCTGAATTCGCGTGAAGTAGACCCTGCTCAGCCCCTGGTGGTTGGTGGGACTGAAGTTCAGTGTATTGGCAATACCCAAGGAGTAGTTCTCAATGGATTCTATGGCATCAATAAAACGTTCCCGGTTCAGATTTCTTCCCGCCCTTTTCAGGCCTTCCACCAGGACCCTGGCATTGAGGTAACCTTCTAATCCTACAAAATTGGGCGCGTCTCCAGGATAATAATGCCTGAGCAAGTCAGAATACTCACGTGCTCCCCACAGGAGGTTCTGGGATTCAGGCGCCTCGGGCGATGGGACCACTTGGGTCACGATGACACCTTCCCCCCCTTTTCCTAACTTCCTGGCCAATTCGTCCGCACCAACAAACGAAACGTTGTAAAAAATAGGGTTAAACCCTTTTGCCTTGGCCGATTTGATAAACTTTGCGCAGGGATCATAAGTGCCGATCATTACCACGGCCTTTGCTCCGGAACTGTGGATCTTGTCAAGACCGTCTTCGATATTCTGCGTTCCCCTTATATAGGACCCCCTTTCAACCGGGGCAAGACCATAATTCTTGAGAGCAATCTCTGTTCCTCTGAGCCCATCGAAACCATAGGCGTCGTACTGGTAAAACACGGCAATTTTCTTTATACCTAAATCCTCGACGAAGTGTTTGACCGCCGCTCCTGTTTCCTGATAATAGGAGGCCCGAACATTGATAAGATAACGGTTAAATGGCTCCCTTAGGGCATTGGCTCCTGTAAACATGCCTATCAGGGGGATCTTTGCCTGCTCCACAAGGGGTATAATCTTGACCGTGGTGGGCGTCCCGACATAGCAAAAGAGCGCAAAAACCTTGTCCTCTACAATAAGCTTTTGCGTATTGGCGACGCAGCGCGGGGGGTCATATCCATCGTCATAGGCAATAAGCTTGATCTTTCTGCCATAGATCCCCCCTTGGTCGTTCACGTAGTTGATATATGACAGTGCCCCGTGTAGCGTCTGGGTACCCAGATAACCGGCATGCCCGCTCAATGCCAGGGAGGAACCTATGATAATTTCATTATCCGTAACCCCGGGCACATGCTCTGAAGACAGTTGCGGATCACGTTTCCCCTCACATGAAAGCACAAGACAGGTTAAGCATAAAATAAATGTGAACAATTTTATCGCGCCTTTCATCTGTTTTTTCCTTTCGTGGTGGTCTGTGAAGGCATCAAAAGTATCCTCCTCATCCATCTTTATGAAAAATGCCCCCCGAGTTAAGAAATGCAATTGTGAAAGGGGCAGGACTCACGATAGCACTTCTGAAATCCTCTATTGGGTTGAAGCTTAATCAGAACAGGTTCGTTATGAACAATATTTACCATATGCCATAAAATACGCAATTTCATAAACTAATGCAAGTTATGTAAATTTAATCTGAAAAACCGGTTTGAGATGGTATTTTTCCCCTGAACGGTGCAGGCATCCTTTTTTTCTTGACAAGAGATGGTGTTACACGTTTTAAAATACAATATTGAGGTTCTTCCTGAAACGGGGGCACCTGAAAAGAACGCCGGGTATAATCATACCTTGCTTTGCCATCAAAAAAACTCGGGACAGAGACATGCACAGGATAATGATAGTTGATGATGATGCCTTCGTTTCGTTAGAACTGAGTGAACTCCTTACCGCTATCGGTTATGACGTTGTCGGTATGGCCTCCTCCGGAAAA
>JADHXI010000009.1 GCA_016783065.1 Desulfobacteraceae bacterium
CTTAGAAAGGCTCTACCAGTTGGGGTCCGCTCCTCGAAATACTTTATGACTTCGGGATCTTCCTGAAAGTGTTGGTTAAGGGGGGTCGCAGTGGCCCCAGGAGAGATACAATTGACATTAATGCCGAACTTGGCAACCTCGGCTGACAAGGATTTTGTGAGCGTAAGGATGCCGCCCTTGCTCGCGCTGTAAGGCGCCGAGTTTGGGAAAGCGCGCGTCGCCACAATAGAAGCGGTCAAGATGATTCTTCCGTTCTGTTTCTCTTTCATAATGGGAACTACTGCTTGACACATCAGGAAACCCCCCTTGAGATTCACATCAATTGTGGCATCCCATTCTTCTTCGGTATAGTCTTCAATCAGTTTGTTGATCATAATGCCTGCGTTGCTCATGAGAATGTCCACTGTCCCGAATTCGTGGAGGACGTTCTTGACCAAAGCCTGACATTGATCCCGTTTAGAAACGTCGCAGCGGAAGGCCTTAGCCGTGCCGCCCCTATCTACAATCTTTTTAGCGACCGCCTGACCCAGTTCCGGTTTCCGATTGTTGGCGACCGCGACCTTTGCACCCTCCCGCGCATATGCATAGCAAATCGCTTCGCCGATCCCTGTGGAACCTCCCGTTACGATGGCCACCTTGTCTTTCAGTCTCATTATGACACCTCCTTTTTTGTGTGGGGAGCATAAGGAAATTGCTCTTGTGTATCAAATTGAATTCAACCTCATGATGTTGTGGGGGCAATTTGTGGAAAGGGGGACGAGGCTAAGAAAATAATTAAGTCAATGTGTTAATTTAATACCCCTTTCGGTCGATATGCGATCTCCTCTTCTAACTGCGTACACTACCCCCGGTTGGCTCATTCCAAGCCGCTCCGCTGTGCCCTGTGAAATTGATGTCAATCACACCGAAGTTTACCCCGTTTACCCCGTAGCTTCGGCAAATGGTACTGGGCTAGGTTCGGGAAATCGTACTGGGGCGTATTTAACCCGGGCATCTCCAGCATACTATAGCCGAGCTCCCTTACGGCCCAATAACAAAATAAACCTCATGCTTCCGCTTTTTACTTTTCCCGTTGTTTTATTGGCTTACTTTGCCCCTCCCCAAATCCCCGCTTACGAGAGCAAAGAGAATTAGTATAGTTTGTAAAGGACGTCCCCAAATCCACAGGGATGGACGTGAATGCAATATCTTGTTTCTGAGACTTTCAACCCGCTTATTTAACTTCATAGAACCTCTTCCAGACCTCCTCAAGGTAAAGATGTCTTCTACTCTTGACCCCTTTAATTTAGAAATAGGCCCTCCAATGTTAAGTTTCTTAGTTTCTTATGGACGTCTCGCAGTTCTCTTCTCCCTTCTAAAGCATAGAAAGGGGAATTAGTACAGTTTGTAAAGGACGTCCCCAAGTCCACGAAGCACCCCTTTAATGGCTGGCCCCTTTTACAAATCAAGTTCCCTGAGTATATCTTGGGTGGGAATGCCGGTCTTCCTGTCCCACCCCCATTCTTCGTAGTAATCTCCAATCATCTGCTCCGAGTCTTCGCGGGTCAGGAGTTTTTCCGAGGCATAGTCCTTAAATCCATGGTCCCCGAACCATTTCTCGGGAGGCGTCTCATCCGTTCTGTCCAGACCCTCCCTCACATTGGCCATTCTCAGCAGGGTCCACACACGGTCCACACGTTTCCTGAGTTCGGGCAGATCGGTCTTGATACCTGTTACCGTTTCATAAAATTGGGCGCAAAGAGATGCATTATAGAACCGGTTGATGGCGGCCCGGGCGCATATGCCTAAGGAACCCAGGGTGGTGAACCACGTATGGGAATACCTGAGGAGCCGTCCCACCATGATTTCCTGTTCCTGGCCGGGTGAGTTCAAGCCTGGCAGAATACGCTCGATGGCCTCTTCCGGTACCCCCATTCGTCTCAGGTGCCTGGGAAAGACCTCAAGAGGTCTCTTTGCAAAATAGGTGGGAGAACCGCCCGATCCCACATGCGGCCCCCGGGGATCAAGCACCTGTCCCAGTTCCATGGTCCCGAAAAGGTCCCAGGGTAGTGCGGATCCGGGTCCCGCATAAGGGTGCATCCCCTTTATCAGGGCCGGGGCATATTTTTCCGCCTCTTCACCGAATTCTTCCAGGATTCCCTTGAAACCCCCGGCCAGCACATGGCCCAATCCCTCCCTTTTGCTTATCTTCCCGGCCCAGGTCTCCATGGATTGAAGGGAATCCATCAGGATCTCCGGTTCCATAAGGTCCCCGGCAATGACCCCCTCATCGCCAAGCGCTTTTGCAAAACCCATGACCCCGAAGAATTCAAACATATCCAGGCCATACTGGTCTATGGTGGCCATGCACTTAATGGACTCCCTGTAATCCTTAAACCCGTATATTACAGGTGTGTACAGGTTTATCACTGAGCTGCTGCATTTCACGAGACCCTTGAATTCCCCGTCCGGGATTCGGATGACGTCTTTACACCCGATGGGACAGGATATACAGGCAATGCGTCTCTTTTTCATACGCATATAGGTGTCTTTTGGAATCATGGGGAATGAATTGACCAGGCCAAGTTCCTGCCATTCTTTCAGATAACGGTATTCGCGGATCGTCTGGAAAAAGGCCTTACTAAGCTTTTTGTACCCTTTTCTGTCAGATACCCTGATCCCATTGGTTCCGGTGACAATAATCGCCTTGAGATTCTTGGATCCCATGACGGCTCCCAGACCGCCCCTCCCCAAAGTGGCAATCCGATCAATGAATGCCATTGAAAAGGGAACCAGGTTTTCACCTGCCTGGCCGATGGTCATTATTCCCTTTGGCCTGCCGAATTCCTCCCATAGCGCTTCACTGGTATCATCTACTCCTTTGCCCCACAGAGACCCTGCATCGCGTATCTCAACCCGGTCGTCATTGATATCCAGATAGACCGGTCTGTGGGACCGGCCCTCTATGACCATGTGGTCATAACCTGCATTTTTGAAAAGGCAACCGAAGGTGACACCACCCGCTCCGCACCAGCCGATTGTGTTGCTTGTGGGCAGCTTGGTTATGGCATATACCCTGGAGGTGGAAGGGAGGTTTGTTCCCACAAGCGCCCCTGTCCCCAGGATGATCGGATTATCCGGGGATAAGGCATCTGTTCCGGGTTTGATTGTGTCATAGGCGAGCTTAACCGTAAGTCCAAAGCCCCCGATGAATTTCTCCGCCAGCGCAGGGTCCAGAGGCTCGCGTCTTATCTTGCCGTGCGTCAGGTCAACGTATAAGACATTCCCCGCAAATCCACCTATTGTCATTTTTCCTGCTCCTTCTCGGATTTCTCCAATGCATCGTAAAAACAGTGGTCCACGCATACCCCGCAGTCATTGCACTCATCCGTAAAGCTAATGTCCCAGTCCGCATCAGAGACTGTCACCCTGATCATTGCCACAGAAGGGTTAAAGACCTTGGTGTAAAGATCCGAGCAGGCCAGTTCGCATCTCAGACAACCGGTGCATCTTTCCGTAGCCACGTGAATGTTATAATTCCCCATGTGTCCAACCCCCGTGATATCGGTTTCGTAATAGGTTCATTTTCCCCGTCGAGGCAGGGCATTTGGAAAGTATCCTTTCCCTTGAGCTTTTAGCCTTACTCCTTGCACCGGAATGCATAAAAAAAAGGGGTCATCCACGTTTGACTGTTGCTCAGGGTTTTAATTAGTTTTCCAACACGCAGCCTAATGCCCTTACCCCTTATTGTATCATTCAGAGACAACCGCCAGTTGAAAGCCGCGGGACGTCCATAAAATCATAAGTTGCTTTTAACATTTTGACTACACAATGAATTTTACCTGCCAGAAATGCCCTTGTTCTGAATTCTTAATAAGAGAAGGTTATAGTTTTATAAACATCCCGCGAGCCCGCGCTAGAAACCGGAATTAGTACAGTTTGTTAAGGACGTCCCCAAGTCCATGATTTTGCGGTTCTCTGTCAACTGTGTAGGCCTGACACTCGTGTCTTTTCACCCGGTTTTCAATTTTTAAGCCGCTGCTGCATACTGATAGTAAGGCGACGGGACAGTCGGGTACACACGAAATACATGGCGGAACACTTCATCTGATCGTGTCTGCACATCGTCTTCCGTGTAACTGTCCACGGGCAGGCCTGTTTTGTCGCTCCAAAGGAAATTTTGGATAGTTACCCGCACTGCGTCACGTGTGGCCTCCTTGTCCCGCCACTGATCCACGCGCAGTTTCTCCGCTTTAAGCGTTTCCAGCAGTCTGACGGCAACGCTTTTTATCCGCTTTATGTCAGCAGCATTCAAATCCCCCTTTTTCAGCAGGTCGAATATGGCCAGCGATTCTTCATCAAGACCTTCGCGAACCGCCCTGCTCTCTTCCTCATCCAGCTCTTCCACCAGTTTGAGCAGGGCCTCGAAAGTCCGTTCGATGTTTACCCTGTCCTTCTCGCGGTTGTATTCTGCGACAATGGCCTCGTAGTGCTGCTGGAAGTCCGTGCGCAGGGGATTCTGCTGCAAAAGCCGCTGTAACCGGGTTTCAACGGCCTGCTTCAGGGTCTGAACCGTTGTCCTTTTGGCGGGACTGCGCTCAAATTCCTTCTTGAGTTTATCGAAATCGATGCGGCTCATGTCGTAGGGAGCCTTTTCCTCGGCCGTCCTTTCAGACTTTGTTTCAATGGCCATATCAACCACCTGGTGCAATTTACGAATGATATCGGAAATATCGGCCTGATCCCGGTCCTGTTGGAGGCTCTTGTAGACGATGTTGATGGCATCGCGGTCGGCCCGGTGCGCGTTGACCCCTAGGACATTGATGCACGCCTTGAACTTCTTGAAGACCTCGCGGCACATCACCTCGAAACGCTTGCGGGTCTCGTCGTTCTCGTTGGCCGCCTCCTTGCAGGCCACTATGGCGGCGTTGCGTTCAAAGCCCGTCTTGCCGATAACATCATCCAGTGAGGCGTTTCGCTCCTTGATAAATGTCTGAACCAACACGATCGCCTCGGCCAGATCGTCCAGCAGCTCTTCTTCGGGTCTGGCCGGATCCGTCCCGCCGCCCGGACCTCCAGGTTGGGTTCCAGCAAAGGTCGCCAACGCCTTGCGAAGGTTTTTGAGGATGCCACAATAGTCGACGATCAGGCCGTTGTTCTTGCCCTCGTTGACCCGGTTGGCGCGCGCGATGGCCTGCATCAAGGTGTGGGCCTTGAGGGGTTTGTCCAGGTAAAGTGTGGAGAGGCTCGGGACGTCAAATCCGGTTAGCCACATCGCACAGACAATGGCTATGCGAAAGGGGTGCAATTCCTCCTTGAAAGCGTCGTCCAGATCCATCCGCTGCATGTTGCGAAACCGTGGCTGGCTGCGCATCCCATCTGGCAGATCCATGCCGTCCTTGATGAGTTTGCGGTGCACTGTGATGTCAAGATCCCATTTGCGGAATTTATCCACTTCGCCCTGCTCTTCACTGACAACCACTGCCGTGCGGGTCTCCCGCATCCACTCGATCTGCCGCTGCAGGTAGATCTCTTCCTGCTCGTCCTGGCATAAAGATCGTTCGGACTCCATCTCGGCCATGCGTTCGTTCCAGTATGTCACGATACGGTTGTACATCCGCACGCAGGTCACCTTGTCGATACAGACCAGCATGGCCTTGCCGGTTTCCCATGCCGCCGAATAGTGATTTACGAAATCACGGGCTACCTGGTCAAGACGCTTGTCGGCGGTGATGATGTGGTAATCTCGTTTGAGCTCTTTCTCCAGCCGCTGCTGGACATCAATATCGATTGTCTCCAGCTCCTCCAGCTTCTCGGCCAAACGCTCGTTCAGGTCGCCGATGGCGATCCCCAGCTTGTCTCCGCGCGCATCGTAATAGAGCGGTACAGTGGACTTATCCTCCACTGCCCGCTGAAAGTCGTATGTCGAAACATATTCTCCAAAAACCCGCCGTGTGATCTGATCGTCGGTAAAAAGAGGCGTACCGGTAAACCCGATATAACTCGCATTGGGCAGCGCATTTCGCATGTTGAGCGCCAGAGTACCGTATTGCGTGCGGTGTGCCTCGTCGGTGATAACGATGATGTCGTCGCGGCGGGTATAGCCCTCGTCCGGGTCCACCTCCTGGTTGAACTTCTGGATCAGTGAAAAGACATAGGACTTGTGCTGTCCCAGCATGCGGCCCAGGTGCTTGCCGCCGGAGGCACGACACGGCTCGCGGTCGTGATTCACCACCCCGCAACCCGCAAAGGTTTTGTAGATCTGCGTGTCCAGGTCTTCCCGATCGGTGAGCACCAGAAAGGTAAAATTACCGCCGAGCTTGCGGTGCACCTTGCGGGTGAACATCACCATAGAGTAACTCTTGCCTGCCCCCTGGGTGTGCCAGAAGACGCCCAGCCTGCCCCGCCGGACCCTCCGTTCGCGCACCGATTCAACAGCCAGGTTCACACCTAAAAACTGGTGGTTTCTTGCAAGGATCTTTTTGGGTTCACCGGATGATTCGTCAAAGAGGATGAAGTTTTCCACCAGGTCCATTAGGTTGCGCTTGTTGCAAATACCCTTGAGCAGCGTCTCCATGTCCACTGTCCCCGGTTCATCCTCTGCCAGGCGTTTCCAATCGTGAAAATGTCCCCATTTGCTGGTGATGGAGCCTATTTTGGCCTTTTCCCCGTTTCCGAACATCACAATGGCGTTGTGATGGAAGATGTGGGGAATAGTGTCGCGATAATCGGAATAGTTCATCTCAAATGCGGTCTTGAGATCCTTATGTATGTTCTTACACTCAATAAAAAGCAGCGGCAGGCCATTGACGAATCCCACGATATCCGCCCGGCGGCGGTAGAGATCACCGCGCACCCACAGCTCGCGCACGCAGAGAAAATCATTGTTGTCCGGTTCGGCGAAGTCGAATATCTTCAGCCGGTCCCGCACCCGTTCGCCCTTGTCATTGCGGAAAGTGACCTGCACACCGTCGCGCATGAGGTCGTACTTTTCTCGATTGGTGGCCACGATGGTCTGCGAGGCTACAGTGGAGGTGATCTGCCTCACAGCGTCATCATAGGCCGCATCCGGAAGACCCGGATTCAGTTGGATGAGTTTGGCCCTCAGTGTCCTTATCAGCACCACTTCCTGGTCTGAGTTGCGACCCAGGAAGCCCTCCGGTCCGAAGTCCTCGTCATTGTGGGAATAGACCGACTCCCAACCAAGCTGGTTTTCCAGATACTCGGCTGTGGTCTGCTGAACAAGGGTGTCTTCCGTATAGGATGTGGGCGTCATGATTGCTCCTTGCCCTGTCGTTTGAGCAATTCTTGTCCCAGTTCGGTCAGACGGTAACGTTGTTTGCTACTGCGCGGCTTATCAGGGATCGTAAGCTCCATGAGATCAGCGTCGATCAGTGGTTGCAGGATCGTTTTTCTGAAACGGGTTCGATTTGTGTGCCCTGCCAGAGCCATCAGCGTCAACATATCCACCGGTGAAGTTGAAGCCTGCATGATCATCTCGGCAAGGTCAGTTGGGACAGACTTGGGACAGACTTGGGACAAGCTTTGGACGGAAACGGTCCCAAGTCCCCCGGTTTCAACGGATGCCAGGCTCTCATCCTGGACGATGGGTCTCGGAAAGCTCACGGTAAACCAATGTTCGGACACCTCAATACGTGGTTCGGCAGAACGGGCGATGGCCTGCACTTCTGACTTCAGCCGGTTGTGATCGGCGACGCCGACGATTTTGCCTTTATCCGTTACACCGATCAGGATTACGCCGCCGGTGGCGTTGGCAAAGGCACAGATTTCGCGCCTGAGATTCGAAGTGCTTGCACGCTTGAACTCGGTTGTGAAGCCTTCACCGAGGGCCATCAGATCCATCAGATGTTTTCGTTTCATACCGAAATCTCTCCGTTCATCAGGCGCGGCAGGAGCAGGTCGCGGGCGTTCGTAAGAGATGACTTTTGTTGTTCCAGCAATTCAAGTTGCTGGAACAACGTCTTTACAACTACTTCAAATTCTTTAAGTAGGTTTTCAGATGGAATGAGCACTGGTATGGATGTGAATTTAGTTTTATTGACATTTGGCATCGTCGCACCTCCGCCCATCGCCTCCAACCGTGGTTTTATATCAATTAACGCAAAGAGGATGTAATGTCTCATGTAGTCCTCATATGGGATGACAGCGTTAATCTGCTGATTGGTTTGACATGGACGGGTGGTAATGGAAACAACACCAAGTTTGGCGCCAATACAAGCAACTAATATTGTGCCTACAGGCAAAGTTTTTTTGTGCTGGGTGGCAGCACCTCTGTCTGACAGCGATTCTTCTGTTTCAATAATTATTCGACTGCGGTGCATGTCAGGTGTTTTTACAAATAGAATATTGCCACCAAAGTTTTCGGGTATTTTGGTTGAAGGTGTTTTCCCTGTAATACATTTTCCAAAGTCAGCTACAGTACCTTTGACCCACCCCTTCGGCACGCCGTCGATGATTTTTACGAGTTCGTAACCGGGGAAGCGGAGGTGGACGAACCACTCCTTGTAGAGCAGCCGCGCCGCCTGTTCTAGCAATTGAATCCGCCGCCGGTTGTTCTCGATCAGGTCGTCGTAGGATGACAGGATAGAGGCGATGTCTCGTCGTTGTGATGGCAAAAACTGCGGGAATTCAAAGTCTGAAAAGAGTTTCCATTTCGTTCGTGGTCGGGCGCCCTTTGAATTGGTAGTAGCGTACTTTATAAACTGCGGTTGTGCAATCCCATAGAAGATGAATTTCTGATCTTCAGGTTCAAAGGCACGAACAACGCTGAACTCTGTTGAACAGACTCCATCGCATGGAGCAACTATGACTTTTCGAAAATAGGGTCGCAATGTCCCAAACAGGATATCTCCTATTTTGAAACGAAATTTACTGCTTTCTACTTCCTGCGATGATCCAATAGACGAAAGGTGTAAAGATCCCTGCTTCACATGCTCCAGTCCGATGTAGGGTAAATCATCTTCCTTGTTGGGCATATAGACATCCTTGATTTCGATGGCGAGGTCAGAAATCCTGCTATTCATACCCCCAACTCCTCAAATTTTTTCTTAATGTTCGCCGCCAACGTTACCGCTTCGGCGTTGAGGTCCTCGAGCTCGACGTGAATCTCGCGCAGGGCCTCCTCGAAGTCGAAGTTTTCGTCTTCTTCCTCAGGGGCGATGCCCACGTAGCGGCCGGGGGTCAAGCTCCAATCATTGGCTTCGATCTCGGCGTGGTCCACCAGTTTGACCAAACCCTCCACATCGCAGAGCTTGGCCTCGGAAAAACGTTCGGTGAGCCAGCGGGCCTGTTTCCAGAAATAGCGTACCTGCTTGAGCTGGGTGATGGCGAGTTGACGTGCCACATCGGCGGCCTTGCTCAAATGGGTGATGTCACGGCCTACCCAGGTATCGCTTAATTTGGCATTGCACTCTTTCTCGCAGGTCTCAATCAGATGGGTGGCGAGTTTGTAGAGCAGGTCGCTCTGTTTGATCAGATTGCGGCTGGTCTCGACCATCGAGGCGAGTCGGTCAACCGCTTTTTTGAGTGCGCCGTTGGTGGTCTTCTGCGCTTTCCATACGTCTTCCTGTTCAACAAGGGCCTTTTTGAACCCGGCGACATCGGTTTGGAATGCGGGCAGGGCCTTTGTTAGTTCCACTTGAATCGAGGTATGAGCGACATCTGCGGAAAGGGTGTCTGTGAAGGTTTTTATGTTGTTTATCAGGGTCTTGATGGCCTTGGCAAAGTCGGGCAGAGGCCGGATGGCGTCTCCGCTTTCGTCCTTTGTGTTGAAACAGTCCGAGCCTTCATTCAGAGTACGGCGGCAGTAACCGGAAACCAGTTCAAGGTACCTGTCGGTCCGACCGCGATAGAGCCACACAATGGCCAGCAGGTTCTGCCGCTGCTCGGGGCTGAAGTCGTAGATCTTGCGAGTGACCTTCCTATAGACATTCCGCGCGTCGATCATCAGCATCTTATCGCGGTGGGCATCGGGCTTGTCGCGGTTCAAAAACCACAGCTCGCAGGGGACCGTGCGGGTATAAAAGAAATTGGACCGAATGGCCACCATCACGTCCACATCGCCGCTCTCCACCAGCTTTCGGCGCACCTTGGCCTCGCCGCCCCCGGCACTGGAGGCCTGGGAGGACATGACAAAACCGGCCCGCCCCCGCTCGCTTAAATAGCTGTAAAAATAACTGATCCAGATGTAGTTACCGTTGGAGACCTTCCCCTTTTTGTTGACCCCGGGCAGACCGAATGGCAGGCGCGGGTCGGTCTTGACCTTGTCCGCATCAATTTCGTCCACATTGAAAGGCGGATTGGCCATCACGAAGTCGGATTTGCCGACCAGCTCGTGGGGGTCTTCGTAATACGTAATCGCCTTCTGAATGTCGCCTTCAAGGCCGTGGACGGCCAGGTTCATCTTGGCCAGCCGGATGGTGGTGGCGTTTTTTTCCAGGCCGCGGAAGGTCAGCCGTTCAGTGGGGCTCTGACCGTGCTCCTCCACTATACGCGCACTCTGAACAAACATGCCGCCTGAGCCGCAGGCCGGGTCCAGCACCGTGCCGCGTTCGGGATCGAGCACGTGGGCGATCAGTGAAACCAGCGACACAGGGGTGAAAAACTCCCCACCGTCGTGAGCCTTCTGGTCGGCAAACTGGGTCAGAAAATATTCATAGATGCGGCCAAAAACATCTCCCGAGACCTTTTTCAGTACGTCTGGGTTGAGCGTGCGCAAAAGCTGACCGAGGACATCGTTGTCCAGTTCCTGGTATTCACTCTTAGGCAGGATACCGCGCAAATTGTCGTAATCCGCCTCGATGGACTCCATGGCCTTGATAATGGCCTTGGCACGGTCCGCACTGTCAGGCATGGCCACAAGATAGTCGAACTGCGCTTCAGGCTGCAGGAAGATCGAGCTCTGCTGGGAAAAGTCCTCCTTAGTCAGCGCCCGCGTCTTGCCGCCGCGGGTAGGCAGATTGGCCTCGATCCCGTCCTTTACCGCCAAGAAGCGGCTGTAGGCATGTCGCAGGAAAACCAGACCCATCACAGGCAAAAAGTATTCGTTGCTGGCATAATTCGAGTTGGCGCGCAGCGTATCCGCCGCACCCCACAGCCGCTTTTCAATCGCCTCGATATGTTCTAATTGTGTCACACTGACTCCGTTTGATTTTATCTTTCAGGCTAACGTGCTCTTCAGGGGGCGCGGCTTTTTGCGCTCCGCTGAAAGAGGTTCCAACTACAGGATAGATCGTGGTTCGCTTCGCTCACACAATCTATCCTTATTCATTAGGGTTCGTATTCCTCAATATTTAATATTTTTCCAGAATCAAATTGTTCTTTTACTTCGTCTATCGTTATACCTGATTGTAAAAGATGAATTAAAAAGTCAGTCCATTTATCATTATACACATAGTCGTTATGAGGCTCATCATAATGACAATAATCAGTATTTGTGTCAAATGGATCGTCTGCGCCTCCAGGCGGACGAATACCAAAAACAGTATAAATATATCTATGTCTTGGGTGATTCAGAATCTTTTTGCCAAATGTTTCATTCACTTTATCAATAACTTGCCCTGGTTTTAATCTGCCTACGTTAACTCCTTCTACCTTAATTTTTCTGTCTTTGACTAACACTGTTATTTTCTCATATAGTTCTTTATCTTTTCGTTCAAGTTGATCAAAATTTACATATTCTATCACAAGATCATTTCTATTTGTGTTAGATATTTTTGGAACTTGTAGTAATTTAATGCTATATTCCTGAGAGTTAAAAGTGTCTTCATCCAGTGATGTTCTGTGTTTATTAACATAATCTATTATTTCTTTTAGATCTCTCGAAAGAGCAATTTTACTTGATTTCATCTGTTCTTTAGTGCGGAGATGTGAAAATTGAAGAGAATAAACCAATGATTCATTAAGCGCATATTTATTTCCAAATAACTCTATCAGTAAATTTTCGTAATTATATAGAAATGCTTGGCATTCGCCAAATATTAGAATGTCAACTTCACGTTTTTCTATATGCCTGTGTTCAATTTTATTTCGCAATTGAATAAAAAATTGCAAATTCTTTTTAACCGGTTCTTTTAATTTTCCATATTTTCTTATACAAGTGGATAGCTCCCATGCTTTCCTTTCACCATCAATAGTTTCATATCTTCCAGTTTTCTTTTTATAAAAATATTTATTACCAATGGTATGATTAAAGTAAGCATGAAATAGTCTCGTCCATGATATTACCATTAGCGCTATGAATCCCTCACATCTAAAGGTTGTTCTCGGCTTATTATAAATCTCAACGGCGAGTAGCGCTGAATCAATAGATGATTGTAATAGTGTTTTTGTCCGTCCTTTTCTTAGAGATACAGCCATAATTTTGGAACCCTAACCCACTCCTCAGGCGCGGCCTTTAGTGTAACAGGGGTCAATTCCTTGCGAGGCAATTGAATCTCTGTAATTCCGAAATAGGCCTTCGAATGTCAAGTTTCTTAGTTTCTGATGGACCCTCCGCAGTTCTCATTCTCTCTTTTACAGCATAGAGCGCGGAATTAGTACAGTTTGTTAAGGACGTCCCCCAAGTCCAAGGGCCGCGAGGTCCTTGGGATCAGGTGGAGCGAAAGGTTGGGGCTTATAGTATGTGTTCTTCAACACGTTGTGCCCCTGTCGGTGAAAGGAGAACAGAGTCTGTTTCCTTGTCAAATTCTATCATCCGCTTCTTGTGAAGAGTCTTGAGAACACGACTTTTGAAGACACTAAGATTTGAGTATTCTATCCAGTCGCAGAGATCCTCCACGAGTAGGGCCGATTCTTTCGAAGAGTAAAGAATTAGGAGAACTTGATCCCCAGCGGAGAGTCCTTTCTTGAGAACACGTTTCTTTCCGGCCACTTCCCAGATTGCGGGCAGTTGTCGCACAGAGATGCTGTCCACAAGGTCCTGAGCTTCTTCGAGGGACATTCCGTGGTGGATTCTGACTAGCTCACAGAGAACCCAGTCAGCTGTGCGAGCCATGACTGCCGTATCTATCTCATTTGCATCAACATCTCCACCTATATGGCCAATGCCTCGCTTGTTTCTCATGGTATAAAGAAACACGAGTGCTCTCGGGAGAATGACTCGTTCCGATTCGGTTGAAGCCCCGGAGGGAGAGACGATCAACTTCCGGCACTCATCTGCAAAGTTGCCAATCTTTTTGTTGAACGGTATGGATGAGCCTGTGACTACCTTCTGAATGTGACGAAGAACGGCTTCGCAGAATTTTCCTGCAGCCAAGCCAGCCGCATCGTGACGAGCTTCAATACAATTCCGCTTTAGATCGAAATATGCGGTAATAATTTTCGTGCGAAACTTCTTTTGGATACTGCTTAATGCAGCATCTAGAAGGGCGTTATGCTTTGGTGTATTCATATTGATTATCTGCATTCTTCTTTCGTGTCAGTTCGCCGTTGCGGACCATTCTTGAGAGTTTGCTGGAGAATTCATTTGCTTTAAAATTGCGAGCAAAATTCGTTGAGCAATGCTGAATGATGTCATTAATAGTTCTGGGTTTAGAGAAGAAGTCGCCTTCAGCCAACTTGCTCACGGTCGCAACTGCGCCAGTGCCCGCAGCCGTAATCTTTTTCTTGCCTTTATTCGCAGCAACATTAGCCGACTTGGTTGCCGCCTTTGGCTTCTTGCGCGATGGCTTCTGAGACACTCTGTCCTTTGCTGGTATTTTGTCTCCTTGAAATACAGACGAATCTAGGATTAACTCAACAATACGAAGCTGGACGGCTTCTGACTTGAAGGCGTTTAAGACCCCGGCGAGTTCTTTAAGCTCTTTTTTGACCGTTTCGAAGTTCTTGATCATCTCTGTCTCCTTTCTTTTTGCCCCAACACTGCAAATAACCGGTTGCCAAATGTTGTATAGCGAAGCGGCGCAACGTTTGGCAATCCGAGTTAATTTGCCTTGTTAGGTATTTCATTCGTCCCATTGACAGAATCCTGGACAACATTTTCCCTCTCCAATATTGGCTTCTAACGCCACTTCTGCGTCACATTTTTTACATACGTAAATCAAGTCATCGTCTCCACACTTGAGGCAAAGTCCCCTCATTGTTCTATCTTTTTGACAATCGATATTTAATGCATCGTAGACCATTGATCTTTTAGATTTACAGTATGGGCAATTAATGAAGCCTGCATGACTTAAATCCTCACAACAGGAGTAGCAGTATTCGGAACCGTAATCGACTGAAAGAGAGTCGTTTCCACAATGGACACAGCAATATACATTCTCTGCATTCTCCTTAGCTACTTTATGCATCTCATGTGCATAAGGTGGGAATTTGACTAATTTCAAAAAGTCTTTCGAATCTATATTTTCAGCTATTGCCTGGGATGGTTTAACTTCCTCCTCGGTTAAAGTGGGGATAACCACTTTAACAATAAAATAGGTTAAATCATATTTTAGATCATACAGTTCCGATTCATCAAACTTATAATTCAAATGAACTAGCTTGTTTCTTATTTTTTGGAATTCATTTATTAAATATTCATCATCACTATTTAAAAAAACGGTTCTTTCTAAAGCGTCTTTTTTCAACATGTTAAAAGGCTTCGTCATCAACTCGTTGTTTTCAAATTTTGACAGCAGGCTTTCTGCAGTTAATGTAGTGTCTACTCCTTTAACAATTCCGTGTATTCCATCGGCTTTTATGAAATAAGCAACCAATGAAAGCTCAAATGACATTTGAATTAAAGTGGTAGCCATAATGGCTTTTTCCTCAGTCAAGCCTTCATCATTTGAGTCGTCGTGGCTGATTAATTCTTTTATAGCCCTCCTGAGAAAGAGCCACGAGTTATCACGAACCTTTTTAACTATATTACTGCTCATAGTGCCCCAATACCTAACGCCTAGCTTCAGTTGCCGCTGTGGAGCGCAGCGGAACAGCGGTCAACTGCAAGCTGATGTTAGATGGCCTGCAATGGATTTCCGGCGATATCTGTTCTCAAAATATCTCTAATCCGAGCCATAAAGAAACTCCGCAATTCCCTTCGCCGGCTTAGCCTTCTCATACTTGCGCCAGCCTTCATAAGGTTTCTGCTCAATTTCCGACGCCTCTTTCCAGAGGTGATACGCAGTACCTTCAAAGAAAGGAACCATCACAACTTTCGTCTTCAACTCCTTTGCGGCCTTATATTCCTCCATGGTACCGACATTTCCCCCTACCAGTACTAAGCACTCAACATCGGCTAAGTAGCTTTTCCTGAATTCGTGTAAATGGAGCATCCATTCCTCTTGAAGTTCAGACTCAAGATCGCTTTCCTCTCGTGCAAACCGGTCTACGGGATACAGACCGCCGATACGATAGTGAGCTTCTTCAGTTCTATGTTTTCTTCGATAATCAAGGTACGCACTCGATACAACTTTGCCCAAATCCTCTACTTGGGGACACGATGCAATACTAAATCCTCTTTGAAGAAGGGAGGCAGTGAGATCACTTACGAACTTTCTCAATCGGTTCCTGTGTCTCTTATCATTAGCTTTCTCGGCGGCAAGATTCCCTGCTATAAAGATCCAGCGTACTTTGGAGATCCTCAGGATCGCGTCCATATGACGGTTGTCAGTGACGAGACGTTCAATCTGTGTTCGTATAGTCAACGGCTCTGCTCTTGTATCATGAGCTTTACAGACATTAACGAGAAAATCGGTAAGGCTGTTATGGTCGAAGAGATCAAAAACGGTAACGTCCTTACCAATGAGCTCAATTTCGCTAATGGATACGCCAGCTGTTCGGACCGGAAATCTCTTAAGACCAAAAGCTTCTGCAGCACCAGACTCGAAGAGAACCCAAGGCCGTCTGACTGAGTGTCTAGTATATATCGGCACGAAACATGAGCTCTCTCTGATCCCTCGTAGTACATGCTTCCGCCACGCTTCACCTCCTGCCGATCGGCGAAGAGCATCAGGTGCGAAGTAGACAGTTTCGCGAATGTCTAGAAACAAGTCGCTGAGTTTCTGTGCCAGTTCTCGATCCGGTTGGGCAAAGCTTAAAAACACGGTATGCTTATTATTATCCATAGGGAATTCCCTCCATTAACAGAACATTGGAAAGATCAATGTAGTTGCTCATCACACCTTTTTTCATTAGGTGAAATTCACAGCCATCTACGTTAACATGAAGGGGTCAAATCTTTGATTGACCTTTCTTTATAGTGAAGCAAATATTTGCCCATAACGCTTTTTGAACTTATTGTTTCACAACCTTCTTTTTACCCTGCTGATTGCATTGCTTACGGAACTGTAATTCTTTAGATTAAATTCCTCACTTTCACCCCCAGAAAATAACAATACCACTCCTCATCCAGCTAATCGTTTCATTCAGAATCACCGCCAGGGTGTTGAAATTTTCAATTTTTGCTCACGATCCCTTCAAAAGAGACTGGCACAAATAAAAAGCGCCTTTGGGAACAGTTGCCCAAAGGCGCTTTTAAGGTCGTCCTGCGCAATTACGAAACCATAGGCTTTCGGCTTTGGGGCCATCGGCCCGCTCCCACCTATTTTGGTTGTTTATATTGGAATTATCTATTCAATTTTGTCGGTACAACTGCTTTCCTTATATTTCCCTAAATGTCAAGAGGTTTTTTGAGATGGCTCCGGGATTTAGCAGCCATATATTCGCGGGGTGTCATAACAATGCCTTGGAACTTGCTCTTAAAGTGATCTTTATCCCATGTAACCAGGGTTGAGATGAAAGAGAGGTTCTTTTGGGTAACTGTCAGCATCAGGGCGTCCCCAAGCGAGATCTTCTTCTGAAACTGCTCAAACAGATCCACGATGCGAAAACCTGGAAAGTCAGAAGTCATATCAGGTGGAGGCAGCACCGTGACTTTGTATCGCTCTTGGAAGTAACGCCACAGGTCGAGCAACTGTTTTTCATTGAGATTTAAAGAGAGAATCCCGCAAAGTTCCAGAAGATTAATCAGTGTTGTAAACCCGGTACCCCTTTTGGCAACTGTGTCCAGAAATGCCAGATTCATACGGTAATTTACATCCTGTTTATAGCGAAGATCGATCACAAATACATTTGTATCGATCAGAATCAGATCCTCTTGCGGACCCATTCTGTTGCCTCCCGCCACCCCTGAAACTGAGGTTCTGTTTCCCGCAATGCTGCTTCAATGCCTCTCCAGACATGTTTCACGTCTCTCAACCCTTCTGATTTACTATCTTCTTCCAGGGAAGAGGGCGTAATAACGGCAACCGGCCTTCCCCTGTATGTCACGGTCAGCCGTTCGCCAGATCTGACCCGTTTCATAACTTCACCGGTTCTTTGCTTAAGATGCTTTGCGGTGATGGTCCCCATTGCAATTGCCTCCGATCAGAAGTAAGCACTTTAAAAAAGAGTAACCACTTCCTCTAACTATGTCAAGACAAAAAAGGACCGTTCCATGGGGACCAAAACAAGGGGGTCAGGTCTTCATTCTTCACTGCCGCTTAGGTTCTGTTGATT
The DNA here is from genome assembly GCA_016783065.1 of Desulfobacteraceae bacterium. Lineage (GTDB taxonomy): Bacteria > Desulfobacterota > DSM-4660 > Desulfatiglandales > Desulfatiglandaceae > JABMQV01. The sequence goes on from JADHXI010000009.1 coordinate 17,479, forward strand.
GGGGAAAACCCCCGTGGGGAATATGAAGGGGTCAAATCTTTGATTGACCTTTCTTTATAGTGAATCAAATATGTGCCCATAACGCTTTTTGAACTTATTGTTTCTCAACCTTCTTTTTACCCTGCTGCTTGCATTGCTCACGGAACTGTAATTATTTAGATTAAATTCCTCACTTTCGCCCCAGATAACAACAATACCACTCCTCATCCACTTATCACCTCATTCAGAAACAACCGCCAGGGTGTCAACGTTCCACCGTTGGTCCGGGGCGTGGAGCTTGCTCATCACCCCTTCAGCATATTGTCCACTCGAAGAAGTTTTGCTCAGATTAAGTTCTGAAATTTCCTGGCTGATCCGATGGACTCCCAACTCAAGTTTGGCCTTGTGTCCCATCATCTTCACACCATACCTGGGCGCCCATCCATCAACAAACGTATGCATCACTACATTTTCTTTGATTGAATAAGTATGAAATTCAAGTCGGGCGGATTGTTTTAGCGGGAGCTTTGCCGCATTCATTTTGAGAATCAGTTCATCTCCCTCTTTGAGCGTAACTTCCAAGTTCTGATCCTGATCCTCAAACGTAATCTCAGACAGAAACTTGGGATAATTATAGAAGTGGACGCCACCCATGCGGGCAATATCTGTGGTAACGGGCAGGTGATGGATATAGACGGAAAAACGATTCTTACGCATCATAGAGATCGCGGAGAGTCCGGGAAAAACAAATCCCGGGGGAAATCTGACAGGGATGGCAATTGCGACCTCATTATAGGGTCCTATGGCGGTGTCCAGGTATTCAAAGGCTGTGACGATAAGCATGCCTGTTCCCGGCAAAATCTCAATGGGCTTGAAATTGGAGTGGGGAAGGAGTTTTTTGAGCTTTTTGGTCTTGGCGGTAAACGTACTGCTGATCATACGAAAATTATAGTAAAGGACCGGGAATTCAAAAGGCTCGCCTTCCATATCCAGGGTCTTTATCGGAGTGTCCTCAAAAAATGGGTCGTCTCTCATCGTTTCACCCCTTTCTTATTTCAATTCCGGCTCACAATCCCTCGAAAAAAGACCTCCACAAATAAAAAGCGCCTTTGGGAACAGCTACCCAAAGACGCTTTTAACGTCGTCCAGCGCAATTACGAAACCATAGGCTTTCGGCTTTGGGGGCATCGGCCCGCCTCACACACCTATCTTGGTTGTTTATATTGAAAATTACCTACTCAGGCTTGCTGGTATAAGTATTTGCTTAAAATTTGACAGGATGTCAAGCAGTTTCTTCAAATTTGTGAAAAAAAAGTCATGAATGGAAATAATAGGTGGATATTGGGGTTGATGGATTTATGTTCGGTGATATCTTGGTACAGCGGCATGGGCAGAAGATTATTCACCGCAGAGGCCCCAGTACCATCTCCCGGAGCTACGGGGCAGGCGCGGGGTACGCAGAGCCTGATCTATTCTTTCCTTGCGTTGAGCCCCACTCAAAGTCCGGGATAAAAGTGCGCAAAGCAAAGCTGGGGCCATCCCGCCACGCGGGGAGGTTTAAGGAGATGTCAACTAACAGTGAACAGGAAAACTGACCCAATTTTCAAGTCAGGCACCCGTTTCCAGCGATGGTTTCACAGTAATCCGCAACTCCGCTTCTTCCGGCGGAACTTCTCTTATCTGCTCATCCTCCCAGATAACCACGGGAGTGCTCGTCTGTTTGGCCCTTTCGAGGACCTTCTCTGCTGCCTGCCGGATAGCCCTATCCACTTTTTCAACCATCAGGGTATCTTTTTCTGAATTACTGTTCATCGCTTTTCTCCTCAACGCTCTTTTCAATTCTCTCGAATAGACGTGAATGAAAGACTTGGAGCCTACCTTCTTTTTCACGAGCAATTTTTTTTGGAGGGAATTCCGACCCATCTAATAACCATACGATATGGGCAATAGGGTAATACAGTCGAAAGAAGTTTCGCAGGCCACTTCCATATCGCCTCCGTATAACCGGTTCGGGTACGTTATGACCTCCCTGTCGGACTCGTGCTCTCACGCGCGCCACCGCCATATCTGCGCTCGGCAGCCAGAGAAAAAACAGTTCAATCCGATATCCAATCATTCTCAGTTTCTTGAAGAGGCGCACATAACCGCGTCCGGCCAGGGTCGTCTCAAATCCAAAGTTTTCTTTTGCAGCAGTAAGTTCCTTTATCCTGGTCAAAAGCAAGCGTCCTGCTCTCACGTTCTGCGTCTCCGGAGCAAATGGCGACAGCCCTGCGGCGATCAGGTCGGCGTTCAGGAATTCACGACAGTACACAAAGTCCGGCAAGAATTCGTTGGCAAACGTGGTTTTCCCTGCGCCGTTGGGTCCGGCAATGACATAAACCGTCGAATTTTCAGTCTGAGTGTCTTTTTCTTCTGGTTCGGCTTCTGTCATTCTCATTCGTGCTGTTTATGTTATTCGTGGTTGCTACCCCTATTTTTACCATTTATGCAATCCGTGTAATCTGTGGATCACTTTGGCCTTTTTCCGTCTACAGCCTTTTATCTCCGCCGCCAGACTTACAAATTTGTCAAAGTTTACCTTCACCCATCGTCTAGGTCAAGACTGATCAATTGGCCGGCGGCGCGACGTGTGCGCACTGGGAACGTCCATTGGCAGATAAGTAGCTCAATAACTTATTGAATTCCAAATAGGATCCCCCACTTTCACGTGCAGAAAAAACCATACTATCCCTCGCCAACATATTGTCTCATTCAGATACAACCGCCAAACTGTTTACTTTCCACCGCTAGTCCGGGGCGCAGAGCTTGCTCATCACCCCTTCGGTATATTGTCCAATCGAAGAGGTCTTGCTCAGATCAATTAAAGGGGTCAAATCTACTCTTGACCCTTGCTTAATTCAAATGTCAACGCTTCAACGTTTCTTTTGATTTTCTTATCCCTTATTATTTCACGCTTCAATCTTCTATCAATACTGCTGATTGTGATTTGCGGGACGTCCATTGGTAAATAAGTAACGCAATAAGTTATTGAACTACAAATAGGATCCCTCACTTTCACCCCCAGAAAACAACGATACCACTCCTCATCCAGTTATCGCCTCATTCAGAGACAACCAGCCCTAAAAAGGCTGGCTTGTATGATGACCCTGAAAGGGCCTTTGACAGAAGGTTATTCACCGCAGAGGCGCGGGGGACGCAGAGTTTATTTTTTGATTTGTTTTCCTTTGAGAGGAAGGAAAACAAATAACAACATGCTGTACCCGATACAGTCATTATATCCAAAAATGTGTTTTTATGTGACCAGCTACTATCATGACTGACATAAAGCTGTGGCTCTTTTCTTTCCAGTGCCCCTGCCCTGCGGTATCCAAAGTCTATTCCACCGGGGTCAGCAGAAAAGAAAAGGTAGTCTCTCTTTGCAAACTTTGCCCTTGCCCCGTAGCTCCGGGAGATGGTACTGGGGTCTCGAGCGGGGTGCACGGAGATAAATGATGCCTCGATCAAGGGCCGTCTTCAAAAGGGACCGCCGCAAATAAAAAGCGCCTTTGGGAACAGTTGCCCAAAGGCGCTTTTAACGTCGTCCAGCGCAATTACAAAACCATAGGCTTTCGGCTTTGGGGGCATCGGCCCGCCTCACGCACCTATTTTGGTTGTTTATATTTAAAACTACCTACTCAGGCTTGCTGGTATAAGTATTTGCTTAAAATTTGACAGGATGTCAAGAAGTTTTTTCAAATTTGTGAAAAAAAAGATTATGGTGGAAATACACTGTACCCTGAAAGGGTCTTTGACAGAACATTATTCACCGCAGAGGCCCCAGTACCATCTCACGGAGCTACGGGGCAGGCGCGGTGGTCGCAGAGAAATGATTTGTTATTTTGCTTTTCGCTGACCCCGGAGAAATAGGCTTCACATTCCACAGGGCAAGGACAGCGAAAAGCAAAATCCATTCATCCGCGATGGGTGGATACCCTCAAAACGATGCCTTATTCTATGACTGCTTAGCATGAGCATTTGCAGCTGCAACCTCAGTTACCGAGCGGTTTTTCAGCGCCGCCGTTATTCCGATCAGGTCCAACGTGATGTTGGCTGGCCCGCATAGATTGTGACAAAGCAAATGACATCACCGTTCAGAGAAGACGACCTTACTTTCCACTATATCCAGTATTTTATCACTAATTGAGTGAACGCTCAGCGTGCGTGATCGTGACTTAAGATATAGCTTGACCTCATCCTCAGGCCAAGATATCTGATCAATAAAGGTGTTAAAATGTTTACCTTTCTTTTGCGCTTCATGAGCGTAATCAAGAACGGCTTGCGGCCTTTCTTCACCTACAAACCGGGGATGATCTTCTTTCCAATCTAACTCAACGGCGATGTCTATATCATTCAATTTTGGAGAATCACCAAGGTAACTGCCGAAAACTACTACCTTCTTCACTTTCATAAGGAAGCAAGGATCCTTATTAACTTGCTTCACCCGTTCCATGAACTCGAAATAAATTCTATTCGCAGTTTTACGAGTAACAGATTTTGCAGCAGAGGCCAGGCCGAGCGTGCTGCCTTTAAGCGTTTTCCGCCAAAATTGTTCTCGCGTATAAATCTCACCACGTTCAATATAGCCCCTCCGCTCCAGTTCTTGAATAAGCCTATTGGCCTTTTGAGGAGAGAGCTTAAGAAGACTAGTGACGTGGTTCTTGCCCCAATCCGATTCATTGTCGACGCCTTTTAAGAGCTTTCGAACCTCAAGAATTGGTACTTCCGCTATCTTTTGCTTAGGGTCAATGCGCATTGATAACCTACATCTTTGTTAAGTATCGGACAACATCGCAAATCAGCGGCGCGATTTATCGCGTACGCTGGATTTGTCTTGTTCGCTGATCATTTATGTCTATCGTATCAGACAAAATTCCCGGGGTTACTTCCAGTCTCGCTTCCACACATCAAACTCGGATGGTCGCAAACGGTAACGTGCTATGTTGCCCTCATGTAGATTGCTGATTTCCGTTTCGACCACTTCTACGAACCTAGGCTGATCGTTTTTGGGAATATCCTGGGTCACCTGAATCGCTATCCATTTCGCCGCAGCGCGCTTATCCATCCCGTCTTGAACTACACCACGAACAAATTGGCCGATCTGCTGCCGATATCGCAGGCGGAACGGGTCTGGTTCGCCCAAGGACTGGCGGATCGCGGAATATCTCATGCAAGACCGTCGATAGGCCCACGCGAAAACATCCCGCAGGTATTCGACGCGATTCAGTTCATAAACACCAAGAGTACCTTGCACGTAGTCATCCTGAGGCACATCAACAAAGGACAGCGGGCAGAGGTTGTGACGGATGAGGGGGATGTTGGCAGCCAGGCGGGAGACCCGCTTGTTCACGTCTTCGAAAGGCTGGAGATATGGGATGTGCACCATCACGAAAAAGGCCTGCTCGAATGGATTACGGATAGCTTCGGCCTTTTGGAGAATTTGATCAAAATACTGCTCGATCCGCTGTGGGACTTCCAGCGGTTCATAGACGGTTCCGCTTATGCCAACAAGACGAGTGCGCACATGTCCCCCGGCAGCAGGGTCGGGTAGAAGGTTTTCTGAAAGTAGGGCGTGGAGATTACAAATCGTGTAGCGGTTGAACCCGATCCCCTCGGCGTTTTCCACGAGCATCTCTATGGCTGACTTGTGGTTAAGGATCATCTGGGTTTCCTCCGCCGTTTTCCCTTCAGCGCTATCTCCCTGCTCGAATAGCCGTTGTGTGTCGAGCAGAGAGTAGGTGTTCCCCTCCAGACGGCTCGAGTTCCAGGATAAATCAATGAGCAGGCGGTCCATAACCTGACGTAGGTAGGTTCCAGCCGGCAGGTCAGCCTGCCCAACCTGTCCCATTTCTGTTAGCTCGCGCTGAAGTTCGTCCGAAATATATGCCGTTGTGTTTGGCTCATAGGACGCCAGAAATTCGGACTGATAGCCAACAGGTGTACGCTCTGAAACAGAGCGTAAGACCGACTGCTTGATCGCCTCTCCATTCGCTGAAAGTCTGATCCCACCCGTAGCGGGGGTGGAACGGCTTTTTTCTCCGGCCTCGGGTTTCGGGCCTCTTTTTGGGAAGTAACGTTTGCCCTTCCCCGTTCCTTTGGTAACAATTCTTCCCTCATCGGCCAGTCGCCTGAGCCGGCGTTGGAGCATCCGGTCCGGGAGGGTGATATCGAGACCTTTGCGAATGGCGTCGATCTTGACCCCGCCGGGGTGCGCTGCCACAACCGTGACAACCGCTTCAAACTCTTTGTTTGGGATTTTCTTTGGCATGCCAGTATTTATATGTCGTAAAACGTATTATAGCGACAAAAAAAGACTTTATTTGTCGCGTATCCACTTTATTTGTCGCGAAAGTGACTTGAATTGTCGAAAATATTGAGGCAGCCCCTTTCTTGCTGGCGGCGACAGCAGCAGAAACAGACAGCCGACGTCTCCCACAAAACACACAATGAGTGGTACAGTTTCTTTCTCATGTACGGCGAACGGGGCAGTCAGCTGCCGAAGGTCAGCTGGAGTGCCATTGTTATAACTTAATATTCAATTACGCCTGGTAGCTTTGAACCAAGAATCAGTGCCTTAGGCATCCTTTTGATTTCATAGACCTCATCCATGGTAGCCCTAAATGTAGCACTGTCACGGGTTTACGAGCGTCCTTGTGAATGCGGATGCTCGGTATCTTTATTGTATTTTCTACAAAAATCAAGGAATTCAGATGGCGATAAGGTTTTTATGCCCTGTCGGTATTTTCTAGGATAATCAGATTTATTTCCGGTAATTAAACATTCAGCCGATCCAGCAATGGCAACTTCAAGAAAAGCCTCATCATCCGAATCAGGCAGACGATTTTTTAGAGGACTTGTTGGAATTAACTGGCCGTTCTGTTTTACAAAGGTAAGAAAGGCATCAATGTCTTCCTTATTGAATTGAAATTTCGGCCAGTGAAGGACTTCCTGGTATTCTAAAAATATTCGCGCATCATATTGCAAAATGATCCTGCCCGCCGAGACCATACGCACAATTTCCCCGCTTGGCCCAAACGGGGTGAGAAGACCGGGGACGAGAACATTTGTATCCAGTACAATTTTCATCTTTTGCGCTTAGACCGCACAGTCTTTATTTCATCATCAATTTCGTCCATGGTAATCTTATCGGATCCCTTGCCAACGGATTCATACTGAATTGATGTAACTGCTTCCATTGCACGAGCCCGGCGAAATGCTGATAAAACCCGCTCTAGGTTGTTTTCGGTTATTGATGAAAGGATAGCAATGGGTCTGCCATTGCTGGTTATGATCATATCCTTTTGGTAGGGAAGCTCTTTCCAGACCTGTGCCGATTTCGTTTTAAGATCTCTTATGCTTAGAAATTTCATAATACACCTCCAAATGAGACTCAATTATATACTCGATTGAGACCCATTTCAAGTCTAATTTTCATTTTTCACAGAACGTTGGTATTAAAGACGAGGGGGATGTTAAGGGGTCTTCTGTTGACTTATCTCCGTGATTGAGAGGCTGGATTTCATTTTTCACAGAATTATATTAAAAAATATCAGGTTTAACCCGCTAATCGCGCAATAACGCGCAAGCTTTATTAAAAATATATTGCGCATTATTGCGTAATCGTGCAAACCAAGGGGGTCAGGTCTTCATTCTTCACTCCCGCTTAGGTTCTGTTAACTGGGGAAAACCCCCAGATTCTTTCCAGTCCATCTTCATCAGCAAGGTTATAACCTCAGTTCGATATTATCCTGTTTACACTTGAAGGGCGTGTACTTCACCATCAAGCCGGTCCTCGAGCAAATCCTCAGTCACTTCAAGATCATGACGCGTCTGGAGGTTTAGCCAAAACTGAGGTGACATGCCAAAAAACCGTCCCAAACGAAGTGCGGTATCAGCAGTAATGGATCTTTTCCCATGCACAATTTCATTTATGCGCCTGGGGGGCACACTTATATCCTTGGCCAGTCGGTATTGGCTGATCCCCATGGGCTCTAAGAATTCCTCCAGAAGAATTTCGCCTGGATGGATCGGTGGAAGCCTTCTATTTTTCATATGGTTCTCCTAATGATAATCCGTGATTTCAACATCATACGCATCGCCATCGCTCCATTTGAAACATATCCGTAACAAAACGGGAACAATCCCACCCTGCGAGAAGGTTCCACGTTGATTCCAGGCTTGACATCATGAAAAAATGTAATTACAGTAGTTACGCAATCAAACCGGATGAAACCTAAGGAGAAAAACCCATGGAAAATCAAATACGAGCAAGAGATGCCAAACTGGTCCCTATAGGCAATTCCAAAGGAGTTCGCATACCCAAGGCGCTCCTTCAAAAATATGGCCTAAAAAATCCCCTTTTAATTGAAGAAACAGACAGGGGACTGCTTCTTCGGAATAAAGAAGAAAGCAAGCTCCCTTGGGAAGATACGTATAAAGCCATGGCTAATGAAAAGGAACATTGGGACGATTTTGACACAACGCTTCTTGACGGCCTGGAGGATGAGGACTTTGAATACTAAAAGGTACGAAATATATTTTGCTGATCTCAACCCCACCATAGGAAGCGAAATAAAAAAAGTGCGTCCTGTCGTCATAATTAGCCAAGACGAAATGAATAAATATTTGAAAACAGTGGTCGTATGTCCATTAACCTCAAAATTGCACCTGCAATGGAGGACTCGTCTCCAGATTAAGTGCGCGGATAAAGATGCTGAAATCGCTGTTGACCAAATCCGCACCATTAGCAAGCAAAGATTGAGAAAGAAAATTGATAAATTATCCAACAACAAAGCCGCTCAATTACGAAAGCTCATAACTGATATGTACGGTGAATAGCCTTTCAGGTTTATCCCCATGTTGCATTAAAATTCACTCAAACCCTTGAATCTTCCCTTAACCCTGAACATTGAACCCCGCCCGCCTCTCCTGAGCGAGAGCGATGGCGGGCAGGCCTGAACCTTTGAACTGTTACCGTTATTTCTTGACATTTTGGTCATAATGGTCATAATGGTCATTTATGGGAGGTGCATTATGAACAAGAGCGTATCAGTTGCTGAAGCAAAAGCCACATTTTCTGAATGTATTCGCCAAGTGGAATCAGGCTCGCCCGTGATCATTACCAGGCACGGTAAATCTGTCGCTGCACTGGTCCGCCCTGATGACTTGGAACACCTCGAACGTCTGAGAAAAGCCGGTCCTGAAACCGGACTTGTCAGCATTGCCGGAGGCTGGGAGGGCTCTGATGACCTGGTTGACATTTTAGAAAAATCTCCCCGCATCGGACAACGCGAGATTCCGGACTTCGGACAGTAAAGATCCGGGGCCAGAGGACCCGGCTTTGGTTATCCCCGGAGGGGATTTAGTCTACTACAATTTGAATGGCTCAAGGAGTGATGGAGTACTGGAGTGATGGAATGTTGAAAGAGCTACATGATTTCCTATGGAGGTAATAGACAAACCCAGTTCCCGGAAACTCACTGCCTTTTATGGTTTTTCCAATACTCCATTACTCCATCACTCCAATACTCCAGGTCAATCCTCTCAGGCAGAGCCATTTATCGCTGACCTGGCCCTGAGGACCAGGATTTCTATTTTGAATTAAAAATGGCATTTCTTTTTGATACAGATGCGATTTCAGAGCTCTTGCGTCAACGCCCTGCAACAAATTACATCAAGTGGCTGATGGAAATTCCCAGAGAAGAGCAATTCACCAGTTCCATTGTCATCGGTGAATTGTATAAAGGCGCCTACCGTTCCCGGGCCTGCGAGCATCACCTGTCCAATATAGAGCAACGTATTCTCCCTGCGATCACCGTGCTTCCTTTTGACATCCGTACCGCTAAAATCTTTGGTAAAATTCGAGCGAACCTTCAGGAGACAGGGGCGATCCTTCCTGATGCGGATATTCAAATTGCTGCAACAGCACTATACCATGGACTGGAACTGGTATCAGTCAATTTGCGTCATTTCCAAAGGATTCATGACTTGAGGCTGAATACAATTCTCTCGGACTCCCGACCAAAGCAATGACCCCAATTTCTCAGGGCCTGCGCAGAAATAACTTCGCAGAATTGGCGCCCGGATTTGTAAAAACAGGGGGGTCAGGTCTTCATTCTTCACTCTCTCTTAAGTTCTGAAAGAATGAAGACCCTACAACCAGTTTCATTTGTTCCTTCACCAGATACGTGTGATTTGGTAATCCGAAAGGCGGCCGTCACGGCTCAATACCAGCATATCTTCGACCATAGCCTGAGCAATCAACATTCGGTCAAAAGGATCCCTGTGATGAAAAGGCAGTTTCGTCAATTCGGCACAATGTAGCATTTCAATAGGCAGCCACTGGATGGCATTGACCTTCATTTCATCTTGAATGGCTTTGAGCCACCCACTCTTTAGGGAGAGCCTTCCCAGGCTCTTTTTTATACATATCTCCCACAAACTGGCAGCGCTGAAAAACAGACTGTTTTCCTGATCCAGAAAGATTTTTTTGGCTGTTTCGCTGAGCCGCTCATCGCCAGTGATCAACCAGAGCAAGGCATGGGTATCCAGCAATGTCTTCATTTCATGTAGTCTTTGAAGTCATCGAGGGGTTCGTCGAAATCATCAGCCATGGACAGAATCAATCCCTTTGCATTCCCGATTTTTCTGTGGCTTCGTACATCCGGTAATACATCCAGACGGACAACGGGTTTGTTGCCTCTGGCAATGATGACTTCCTTTCCCTTAAGCGCCTCCTGGATCAATTTTGACAATTGAGTCTTGGCTTCATGAATATTTACCTGAAGTGTTTCCATGACTCCCTCCTTAATGGTGAGCCCTGCTTTAATATTAGCTAATTTAGTTAGCTAATTCGGGCTTGTCAAGAAAAACATGGGGCCAGGTCTTTATTTTCACTCTCTCCTAATTCCGTTAAGAATGGATGACCCTTTTAAATCCAATCATCTGATATGGGTGGGGTCAGATCCCCATCATCTTTGCGATCACCGTCTTCATGATCTCGGTGGTGCCGGCGTAGATGGTGGAGGCGCGGATATCGCGGTACCACTTGCAGATGGGGTATTCCTCCATAAACCCGTAGCCCCCGTGGAGCTGGACACAGTCATAGGCCACACGGTTTGCCATCTCGGCGATCCACCACTTGGCCATGGAGACCTTTTTTACGATGTCTTTTCCCGCCAAATGATCCGCTATCAGGTCATCCAGAAAGGTCTTGCCCAGTTGAATCTCTGTCGCCATCTCCACGAGCTTAAAGGTGTTGTGCTGGAACCGGCTGATGGGACGGCCAAAGGCCTCCCGTTCTTTACAGTATTTGATGGTCTGCTCCAACATGACCTCGGCCGCGCTTTGGACCCTGATCACCACCATGAGCCGCTCCTGTTGGAGTTTGTCCATGAGATACACAAACCCCTTCCCCTCCTGGCCGATCAGGTTTTCCGCAGGAACCACACAATCCTCAAAGATAAGCTCGGCAGTGTCCTGGAAGTCCAGCCCCATCTTCTTTAGCTTCTGGCCTTTGACAAAACCCGGTGTTCCATCTTCAACCACAATAAGGCTCATTCCCTTGTGGGCCGGTCTTGCATCAAGGTCGGTCTTACAGACCACGATAACAAGATCGCAACAGATGCCGTTTGAGATAAATGTCTTCTGTCCATTGAGGACGTAGGTGTCCCCCTCCCTGACGGCCTTTGTTCGAATGGCCTGGAGGTCTGATCCGGCCCCCGGTTCTGTCATGGCGATGGCCGTGACAATATCACCGGTGGTGCACCCGGGAAGCCACTTGTCCTTCTGCGCCTCGGTCCCATATGAATCTATGTAGGGGACAACAATGTCGTTATGAAGAGAAATGGCAAAGCCCATTGCGCGAGCACGGCTCATTTCTTCCGCCATGACAATGGAATACTCAAAACCGGCCTCTGATCCCCCATATTTTTCTTCAAGCCCTGGGCACAGAAATCCCTGCTCGCCGACCTTTTTCCAGGCGCTCCGGGGGACCTCCCGTTTTTCTTCCCACTCATCTAAGTAAGGCACCACCTCATTTTCCAGATATTTTCTGAAACTCGCCCTGAAGATGTCGTGTTCTTCCGTAAAATACTTTTGACTCATAATTTTCTTCTCCTAAAATGCGTTTTTTTGACAGGATTAACAGGATTGACAGGATCTCTTGCCCCTGTTCTGCCCTACCTTCCTTTAAAGACGGGTTTCCTCTTTTCCTTGAAGGCCCGCATTCCCTCTTTTCTGTCTTCGGATGCGTAGAGGATCGAGGCACAGTGGGCTTCGTAATCCAGGGCCGAGGTCATGTCAAGCTGCAGCCCCCTGTTGACCGCTCGCTTGGCATATTGGATGGAAAGGGGCGGGTTCTTGGCGAGCTTTTGTGCCAGGGCCCGGGTCTCTTCCATCAAATGATCCACGGCCACGACCCTGTTTACCAGCCCCATCCGGTACGCCTCCTGGGCATCTATAAACTCGCCGGTAAATAAAATCTCCTTTGCCCGGGTGGCGCCGATGAGCCGGGGAAGTCTCTGGGTCCCTCCGGCAGAGGGTATGACCCCCAGCTTCACCTCGGGAAGACCAAAACGGGCCGTGTCAGATGCGATGCGAAGATCGCACACCAGTACCAGTTCAAGGCCTCCGCCAATGGCAACCCCGCTGATTGCCGCGATCACCGGCTTCTCAAATTGCTCAATCCTCGTATAAAACTCCTGGCTCTTCCTCTGGGCAGAGTAAAATTGCGATTGCGTCAGTTGAACCTGAGACCGTTCCTTTATGTCGGCACCTGCACTAAAGGCCTTCAGACCCCCGGTCAGTATGACGACCTTTATCTCCTCATCCTCTTCCAACCGGTCAAATACGCTCGAGACCTCTTCTTTCAGCTTAAAACTCAAGGCGTTCATCCGGTCGGGCCGGTTGAGGGTCAGAACGGCCATCCCCTGATCCTTTTCGTAAATCAATGTCTCATAACTCATAGACACCTCTTGGTGATCTCATAAGGTTGCTCAATTCTGTAGTTCCTTGTTTTTTTTGCTTTTCAATCGACAATCTTCAATAATCAATCTTCAATCGTACGAATCGTTTTCTCGTACCGTTACCTGAGCACCCGTTTTAGGATCTTTCCGGCCGGGTTCTTGGGAAGCTCATCCATAAACTCAACGGATTTGGGGCACTTGAACCCGGCGATCCGTTCTCTGCAAAAATCGATGATCTCTTTTTCCGTGGCCGATTCCCCTTGACTGAGCACCACAACCCCTTTTATTGCCTCGCCCCACTTGGAATCAGCCACCCCGATGACCGCGGCCTCTGCGATCTTGGGGTGTGCGTAAAGGACCTCCTCCACCTCCCTGGGGTAGACATTCTCGGCACCGGTGATGATCAGATCCTTTTTGCGGTCTACGATGTAAAGAAACTCCTCGTCATCCAGCCGCCCCAGATCCCCCGTGTGCATCCACCCGTTCTTCATGGCCGTTTCGGTGGCATCGGGGTCCTTGTAGTAGCCTTTCATCAAATTGTTGCCCCTGAAGATCACCTCTCCCACCTCACCGGTCGGGATATCCCGGTCATTTTCATCCACCACCCGTATCTCCACCCCGATAAGCGGGGTTCCCACACAGGCCGCCTTTCGATCGGAGTCCAAAGGGGTGAGGGTGGTGATCCCGCCCGCGGACTCGGACATGCCGTAATTGTCAAAAAACCGGGCGTTTGGAAAGACCTCTTTGAGTCTCTTTCGGGGCTCAACGGGCATGATGGCCGCGCCCCACCCCAAAAGGGTGACCGAAGAGGTATCATATTTCTCGATTTCCGGGAGTTGGAGAAGGATGTTAAAGACCGTTGGCGCAGCGGCCCAGCGGGTTATCTTTTCCCTCTGGATGGTCTCCATACAATCCTTTGGATCAAAGGTCTTTTTGAGAAAAACGGTGCCGCCGAGATAGACATAGGTGAGCACATTTCCGATGGCAGCCACGTGATAGAGGGGAAATACCTGGAGACAATAATCTCCTTCTCGAAAGGTCCGGGTATAGGCCCAGTTTATACAGTTCCAAAGGCAGGAATTATGGGTGAGCAGAACCCCTTTGGGTCTCCCCGTGGTCCCGGCCGTATAGACGATAAAGGCGACTTCATCCCCCAGGACTTCCACGGCGGGTGCATCATCCGCACCTTTCTCAATAACCACCTGGAAGGTAAGTGCGTCGTCGGGCGCTCCCCCCTCCCCCATCAATATATAGGACTTTATCGCCGGGAGACCCGCCCGAAGGGCCTGGGCCCGCTCACTGAATTCGCTTGAAAAGACAAGGGCGCGGGAGTCGGAATGATCCAGGAGCCACTGCATCTCGAGTTCTGCCAGCCGCACGTTTATTGGCACTGCCACCCCGCCCATCTTGAAGATCCCAAAGAAGACAATCATCTGCTCGTTACAGTTGAGAGACAGGACCGCGATATGATCACCCTTCTGAAACCCCAGCGCCAGCAGGCCGTTTGCAAACCGGTTGCTGAGGGTGTTCAGCCGGCTGAAGGTCAACCGCTCTCCCTCATGAGAGACATAGGCCGGCCGATCCGGGTGTTTATGGGCCGTCCGGGTCAGGGTGCTCCCGAGGTTGATGGTGTAGATTCCCATGGGTCAAGACCCTCCTTGTAAAGATCCGGGGCCTAAGGGCCCGGCTTTGGTTTACCCCAGAGGGGATAAGTTCTCCGGAACTTCATTGGCTCATAGAGTAATGGAGTACTGGAGTGTTGGAGTGCTGATAAAGAACCTTGAACAGGAATAATGGAGCGTACAAAACAGTTCTTGTTTTGGCAAAAAATAATTACCTTCTACGACGTTCCAATTCCAATACTCCACAACTCCCCCGAAAAAGCCAGGTTATTTTCCTCTGGAGGGGAGTTTCGCCTCAACAGATTCCTTTATCTTGACCTCACCGCCCTGGCCCCTGGATGATTCCTTCCTACGGAATTTCAAGAAACCGGAAAAACTCTTCGGGCTTTCCCCTTTCGCTGTGAAAGAGATTGACCGGATGATCCTGAATCGGGGTGCCGATGGCCATCCCCATGACCAGCATCTGGTCCGGCGGGATACCCGCGTGTTTTCTGACTACATCGGGGTACCTGACGGCCTGTGCGAGAAAACAGGTCCCAAGGCCTTTCTCCACCGCAAGAAGCGCAATGGTCTGGAGGATAGTGCCGCCGTCCATCAGGGCATAGGGGTTAAAGCCTTTGTCCAGTTGCAGGTAGATCACATGGGGGGCTCCCAGGGCCCGCATCATGTTCTCGTAGAAAGTGTTTCTCTTTTCCGTGTCCTCCCTTTCGATCCCCAGTGCCTGAAAGAGCCCCTTTCCCAACCCCTGATATCTGACCTTTTGTGCGTCACTGAATTCGGTGGGCATCTCAAAATCGGAGTTGGGCGGGACGTCCTCACCAAAGAGCCGGACATATTCTTCCTGTATCCGCGTCAGCGGATCACCGCCGACAATGGTAAACTTCCACGGTTGGGTGTTTCCCCAGGAGGGGGCCCGGAGGGCCGTCTCCAGTATCTCCTCGAGCACTTTCCGGGAGACGGGCGTCGCATCAAATGCCCGAATACTCTTCCTTGCCAGCACAGCATCTTTTACATCCATATTTTATTTCTCCTTTATTCTCTAAGTTGCATAATTCAACCACCACTTTCAAAAAAGGTGGTTTGAATGGTGACCCTGAAAGGGTGTTTGAAAAACAATTCTCACCGCAGAGGCGCAGAGGTCGCAGAGTTTAATTTTTGATTTGTTTTCCTTTGAGAGGAAGGAAAACAAATAACAACATGTCGAGTCCGACAAAGAATGTTATTCACGAGCGTATTCTTATGTGCGCAGACACTATCTTCACTGCCATCACGCCGTAAGATCTTTTCTTTTCTGCCCTCTCAGCAGAAAAGAAAAAAATCTTCCTCTGCGAACTCCGCGTCTCAAGTGAAACCCCGACAGCGGGACAGGCTGGGCGGTGAAAAACATTCGCTTACTTACTTGCAAAGCCAAGCCTAGACCATCCCGCCACGCGAGATTACAATCTAAACACTAGATCACACCCGAATCGGCAAATGATTGAATCTCATCCTCCTCAAACCCCAGGTTCTGCAGCACCTCCCGGGTATCACGGCCCTTTGTCGGTGCAGGCCGGTCTTCCACTTCCTTCTGGTCAGGGAAGATGGCCGGATAATCCACCTGTTTGAAGGGGTGCCCGGTTTCATCCGCAAGATCGAACATGAGCCCCCGGTGGGCCACCTGGGGATCGTTCTCCACCTCATCAAGATAGTTTACGGGCGCGACAGGGACATCCTCCCGATCAAAAAGGGGCATCCATTCGGCAAGATCTTTCTCCACCAGGATGGGCCCCAGAACCTCCCGGATGGCCTGACGGTTCTCGGTACGGAGTCCATCGGTCACAAACCGGGAGTCCCGGGCCATATCCTCTCTTCCGATGGCGCGGACAAGATTCCGCCAGAACCTGTCTTCGATAACCCCCAGGCTGATGTACCGGCCGTCCCGTGTCTGATATACATCATAGCCCCCCCCACGGATCAGGTCGCTCCGGGTGGTCTTTCCTTTTCCCAACCCCGCAGCCAACCGGGCAGACATGAGAGAGAGAGAGGCATCCATCATGGCCGCATCAACATAACACCCGGTGCCCGAGTCGGCCCTGGCCAAGAGTCCGGCCAGGATGGCGTGGCTCGCCATTACACTCCCGGCAAGGTCGGCCAGCGGCAGGGGCAGCACCACGGGCAGCTCACCCGGGTCTGCGGTCAGCCCCAGAACGCCTGAGATGGACAGATAGTTGATATCATGACCGCTCCTGAGCCTGTAAGGACCACTCTGCCCGTATCCGCTGAGAGAACAGTACACCATGCCCCTGTTAACGTCCTTCACGGTTTCATATCCCAGACCCAGCCGCTCCATAACGCCGGGCCGAAAGCTCTCAAGAAGCACGTCATTCGCCTTGACCAGCCGGAAAAAGATCTCTTTGCCCCGGGGGTGTTTGAGGTTGAGGGTCATGCTCATCTTGTTCCGGTTCATGGCATGAAAGACATGTGGATTCAGCTCCCGCATGTAGTCGCCGCGGAGAGGCTCCTCCACTTTGAGGACTCGTGCCCCCAGATCCACCAGCAATTGGGTGCACTGGGCGCCGGGGATGAGGCGGGAGAGGTCAAGGACCCGGATATGCTTCAGCAATCCCTTCATGAAACGCCCTTTATGCCATCCCCAGAACCCTCTTGGCGTTCTTCAGCATCACCTTTTCCCAGACCTGCGGTTTCAGATCCAGTTGCTCAAAGTCCCGAAGCCATCGGTCGGGTTTGATAAAGGGATAATCCGTCCCAAAAAGGGCCTTGTTCTGGAGACGGCTGTTGACCTCCCGAGTGAGTTGTGGCGGAAAATATTTTGGCGACCATCCCGAGAGATCCACAAAAACGTTGGCCTTGTGTACGGCCATGGCAATGGAGACGTCGGTCCAGGGCCAGGCCGGATGTGCACAGAT
This sequence comes from Desulfobacteraceae bacterium, assembly GCA_016783065.1. GTDB lineage: Bacteria > Desulfobacterota > DSM-4660 > Desulfatiglandales > Desulfatiglandaceae > JABMQV01. The sequence goes on from JADHXI010000009.1 coordinate 34,987, forward strand.
GATGGTGAGCTCTGGGAAATCTGCTGCCACGTCATCGATGGGCAGCGGATCGACGTACTTGAGTTTGATGCCCAACCCCCCGGGCATTCCTGCCCCGAGACCTGTGGTGCCGCAGTGAAACAGTACAGGGATATTGAGTTCAACACACTTTTCCCACAGGGGATAAAAGCGGCGATCGTTTGGAAAAAAGGCCTGGGAGGCCTGCTGGAATTTTGCCCCCTGGAGACCCAGCTCCTTGACGGCCCGCTCCAGTTCCTCGATGGCCGCCCTCCCCTTCCAGGGGTCCACCCCGGCAAAACCGATAAAGGTGTCGGGAAAACGGCGCACCATATCCGCCACATATTCGTGTGATACGGGTTTGATACCAGAGACGGATTCATCATCGGTGGGGAGGAGCACGCCCATGATATCCAGGTCCTGATAGACCTTGGCCATCTCTTCGTCTGTCAGGACCTCCAGTTTTGTCTTGAAATAGGTCTCCAGTGCATCCCCGTAAAACCCCAATTTGCGCCGTCCCTCCGCTGTGGAGAAATGGACGTGAATATCAATGGCCTTCATTTGCTGCCTCCTTTCAAAAAGATTCAAAACTTTCCCAAAAATTTCACCGCAAAGGCGCTAAGAACGCAGAGGGTTACATTTTTATTGTTTTCCGGTGACCCCGGTTAAATTGTCTGGCGAATTTAACGGGGCGAGGACGCCGGAAAACAATAAGAACCGATTTCTTGATCTATGTGGCAGTGTCAAAACAACAAGCTCTGCAATTTACCTAAGATACTAATTTGTTTTAAGAAAAGTGCTCTTTTTTCTTTGCCGTCGTCCCTGCCCCGTTAAATCTGAAAGCTATTTAACCGGGGTCAACGGCAAAGAAAACAAAAAACTACTTTGCGTCCTTTGCGCCCGCCCCGTAGCTCCGGTAGATGGTACTGGGGTCTTTGCGGTGAAAACAGCTTGATATCAAAGCTTTCCCAAAAATTTCCGATCCGGATCAAAGAGCCTCAGGAGCATCAGTTCCTTCAGGGAGGGCGGGGAAACCCGGACCAACTCCCCGGCCACCTTGAGCTCCCATCCGCATTGGTCTTTGATGTATCGCACGGCCTCGTCCTCTCCCCGGCAAGCGGGGTTCGGAAAGATCCCGGTCAACACCAGTTCGCCACCCGCTTCCCCTTTTTCAAAGACACCCAGGGTGGAGATGAGGGTGGCGACCCGTTTTCCCGGGCTTGTAATATAAGGGACATCCATCACAAAGGAGCCGGGTCGCTGGATCGCCGTCACCACCACCTCTTGAGCTGAACTTGAGATGTCGTTTGCACCCCCGGATCCCACCATGTAAAGCCGTTTTTCAGGAATCTTGGTGCTATTGATATTCCCGAAGCGATCGATCTGGCCCGCCCCCAGAGACCCGATACAGCGGTTTTGGCCGCCGCCTGCAAAGATCCCCATCACGTGGTGGAGATCCGTGAGCATCTTGCAGGAGGGAAAGTTTCGACTGTTAAAGGTCGTGGGGTCCCCGGGTCTGGGTGCATACCCAAACATACCGGCCTCCGCCATGATTTCCAGATCCGTGCCCGCCTCCCGGAGTTGATAATAGGCCATCCACCCCGCAAGGTTTGCCATACCCGCCCCGCAGAGGATATTCTGATATCCGTTTTCCCTGACCTTTTTTTGCAATCTCCTTGAGGCCACCACAATGGCCATCTCCGCAGGAGTGTATTCCTCGCTCGTTGAAAGACGCCCCTTTAGGTCCCGAAACTCCACCTCCCATGAATCATCCCGGATCTTTCCCTTGAGATAGAGCAGTCTCTCATGCCCCACCTTCCGGAGATAGGCCTCGTGATCAGGGCAGCCCAGGACCCAGTGATCGATCCATTTTCCAAGTTCCTTTTCATCCTTTGCCGCCTCTTTGGCCGCGATGATAAATTCATAATCTTCGCCATACCCCTCAAAACCGTCGAGCCCCTTTTGCGGATGTTTGCTGGGGTGCCCCCCACACGGGACCTCGGAGAGGCTCAAGACATACTGCCCGGGCAGTTTGACAAGGTGTGAGTATCGACGGATAGTGTCGGTGGAGACGATCTTATCCACCGTCACAATGGCGCCCAGACGGCTCGCCATGGCACCGTAAACGTTCTCCACGTTGGGGGCCAGAAAAATGGTGTTTCCATAAGGGTCTGCAACCGCCCCGTGGAGGATACTCACATCCGGGACAAGCGCCTTGACCAGTCCGATCCGCCGGCCCGGTGTGAGGGGGTCTTCTATTTCCAAAAAGGCGTCCCTGTTTTCCTCGGCCATGGTGCTCCCCATGATGGAATGGGTGGGCAGAAAACCTACTCCCATGGCTGCGGCCTTGAGTCTCAGGGGAAGCGTCAGGATGGACCAGTTCTCAAATTCCACGGTCCCGTCGCGGTAGGCCCGTTGAAACGCGGCATTGGGGCCGGGGGTAGGATAGGAGTCCCCGCAGTAGGTAAGGATCAGTTTCTTGGCCAATCTGCCGTGAAGAAATACTGCGGTGGGGTGGTTCATGCCCACGCCAATGAGGGTAAAACCGGGGGAGCGGTCCCAGAACTGGCGGGCAATCTCATAGATGGTTGCCGTCGCCCACCGGACACCTGCCTGACCAAAGTGGATGGACATACCCGGTTTGATATGGGCGGCCACGGCCTCCTTCAGCCCGCAGAGCTTGCTCTTCCCTTCGTAAGGTTCAAGGGGAACGACCCTATCTATGACTTTCTGATAACCTTCCACACTTAAATCCCCTATAAAAATAGAACCGCAGAATATCGAACACTGAATTCTAAATGATGAAATTTTTTAACTTTGTTTTTGACTCTCAAATGCTCGTCACCAAAAAGACGCTTTCGAATAAGATGATTCCCTCGTTTCTTCATGAAAAAGAATGGGTATGGCGAATCATTAGTTCTGTGCAATTCATCAAGACCCATTCGAGACTAAACATGTCATACCATTCGGCATTCGCTATTCGTTATTCATTATTCGTTATTCTCTTCCTCATAAACGTTCTCAATTAGATCCGTCATCTAATCACCTGTTGACCATTAATCTCTCACAAAAATGTGAACCGCACAGGCTCCCGCCTCCAATCCCGGGATTGCCCCGCCCATTGTATGGGTCAGCCCTACCCGGGGGGTTTCCACCTGTCGTTTTTCGGCCTCCCCCCGCAATTGCCGAACAATCTCCACCACCTGTGCAATGCCGGTTGCCCCAAGAGGGTGTCCTTTTGAAAGGAGTCCCCCGCTGGGGTTGACCGGGATGGTGCCCGTGATTTCGGTCGCACCATCCTGGATCAGCCGTCCTCCTTCACCCCTCGGGCAAAACCCCAGATTTTCATAATGCAGAATCTCTCCAATGGTGAAGGCATCGTGACACTCGCAGACATCCACGTCCTGGGGTCCCACCGAGGCCATCTCGTATGCGTTTTGTGAGGTCTCCCTTGTGAGGGGCGAGGCAAGAATGTCCTCCCCCGCCCCCACAAAATTCCCTGAGCGGACCACGGAACCGGCCACCCGGATAAGGGGCCGGCCTGATTGTTCAGCCTCTTTTCTGGAACAGAGAATTGCGGCGGCGGCGCCGTCGCCGGTGGGGCAACACTGAAGCAAGGTCAACGGATCGGCCACCATGCGGGAACCGAGGACCTGGTCCAGGGTGACCGATTCCTGGTATTGTGCAAGCGGATTGAGGGACGCATTCTTGTGGCTCTTTACCGAGACCATGGCAAGCTGCTCCGGGGTGGTGCCGTACTCGTACATATGGCGCACCGCCTTCATGGCATAGTGGCCGGGCAGAACCCGTCCCTGCAACCCATCCAGGTCCTCGGGATTTGGCGGGAGAAGACCGCCCCCCACCTTCTCCATGCCCACGGCGAGGGCCATGTCGTAAAGCCCCCCTGCAACCGAAAGATAGGCCTGTCGAAACGAAGTAGAGCCCCCGGCGCACGCGTTTTCCACGTTGACCACCTCAATGCCGCTGATCCCGGCCTGTTTGAGGGCCCTCTGGCCTGCCACACGGCCCTGGTGAGAGTGCCCGCAGTAAGCCACCATCAGTTTTTTGGGATCGATTCCGGCGTCTTTGACGGCCCCCAGGATCGCCTGTCTCCCCAGTTCCTCCATCCAGACCTCCGGGAACTTCCCAAACCGGATCATTCCCACACCCATCACAAAGACATCTCTCATCTGTATTCCCACACTTCTTTTTAATGTATCCGGTTTAACGCGCTTTGGCGGGCCTAAACAGGTAGGAGATCACCTCGTTGCCCGCCATATCCCTGGCAATGGGTCCAAAGGTCAGTTCAACCGGTTCATCCAATTTGATTTCATCGGGATCTGCCGTCGTGAGCTGTGCAAAAAGGCGGACCCCCTCGGGGAGATCCACCAGGGCCGTGGCATACGGCGGCTCAAACCCGGCCGGGGCCTGACGGACGATGGTATAGGTATAGAGGGTTCCCCGTTGACTCAAGGGGATCTCCTTCATCACGCCCCCTTCCTGGCACTCCGGGCAAAGGGTCCTTTTTGGAAAAAAACTCTGCCCGCACCCCTCGCAGTGACTCCCCATAAGCGTAGCGGACCCATCGTGGGGGAGGGGCCAGGGGAAGAGGCCTTCCTTCACCGGGACCTTCCCTTTGACTTCACTATCACCTTGTTTCATCTGGATTCTCCTGGCACCGGCCTTCACGCTATGGCCGATATCCCCAATACGTCCCGGCCGATGATGAGCTTCTGGATCTCGGTTGTCCCGTCCGGGATGGTATAGACTCGGGCGTCCCTGAAAAATCTTTCAACGGGGAATTCCTCGGAGAGCCCGTAGGCCCCATGGATCTCGATGGCTTTGGAGGTAACCCGCACGGCCGCTTCCGTGGCATAATATTTTGCCATGGAGGCCTCCCGGGTAAATTTTCCCCCTTGATCGATCCGGTCCAGCCCCTTATAGGAGAGCAGCCGGGCCGCCTCGGTCTCGGTCACCATCTCCGCGATCATCTCCTGGATGAGTTGATAGGAACCGATGGGTTTTCCGAACTGCTCCCTCTCCCTGGCATAGCGTATGGAGGCGTCGATGGCTGCCTGGGCAATACCCACGGCCGAAACGGCCGCCAGACAACGGGCGATCTGGATGTTTCTGAGGGCCCCCTTGAAGGCACGTCCCTCTTCTCCCAATAAGGCTCCCTGCGGCACAAAGCAATCCTCAAAAACGATCTCGGCTGTGGGGAACGACCGAACCCCCATCTTCTTTATCTCCCTGGAGACAAACGGGGATTCTTTTCTGTCAACGATAAAACGCGAGATCCCCTTGGGACCCTTTGCCGGGTCAGTGGAGGCATAGGTGATCACGATGTCCGCAATGGTCCCATTGGAAATCCACATCTTGGTGCCGTTCAGCCGGTACCCCCCCTCACATGGAACCGCCCGGGTCTTCATGCCTGCCACATCCGAACCGGCATCGGGTTCGGTTATCCCGGAACACCCCACCATCTCCCCGCTGAGCAAGGGGTTCAGGTATTTGCGTTTTTGTTCAGGACTTCCCGTTCCGTGGATCGTCCTTGCGCTGCTTGCGGTGATCCCCACCACGCCTCCAAGGGAGGCATAGGCCCTGCGCAGCTCCTCCATCAGAAGACCATAGGTCAAAAAGGTGAGCCCGGCCCCGCCATCTTCCTCCGGAATGGTGCTTCCCAGGTATCCAAAGGGGATCAAGCGTTTCAGAAATTCATGGGCCTTTTCCTTGGTAAGCGGACCTTCCCTGTCAAGCCCGGAGGCAATGGGGATGATCTCTTTTTCCAGAAACCTGCGGACCGTCTCCATCAACATCCGCTGTTCGTCTGTCTGTTCAAAAATCATAAGACCTCATTACTTCCTTCCATTTAGTACCTATTTGTTCAAACTACATCATGTTTGAGCATGATTTATGCGATAGCAGATTAAATATTTTGAGAAATTTTTCAAATGTTTGAAAGACCTGTCAAAAAAATGACGGGGCGAAGCGACTTCCACAAATATTCAATTGTCAATATTCAATAATCAATTCCGG
>JADHXI010000117.1 GCA_016783065.1 Desulfobacteraceae bacterium
GCCACACTTGATTCATTTTGTCCCGTAAAAAATTCAATTTTTTCAAAAAAAATGATACGACCATAAGAAATTTAATATAATGAGCAAAATTATTTAATTTAAAAATGTTATATTGATTTAAAATTAGCGAATGCTAAGTGATAAGTTACGTTAACCTGATATTTTATCAACAGATAGAGGGGGTACAAAAATGCAGTCCGAGGAATGGTTGGGAAACGGTCTCAGCGGATGAGCAGACCAACGGAACTTACGCGCTTTTCTCACATCAAATGGGAAAGGGCCATGGACCTCAGAAAAAGGGGACAATACCGGGAGGCTGAGGATGAGCTAAACGAAGCCCTGGATGAGCAACCCGAGAACCTGCTGCTACGCGCGAGTCTTGCAGAAGTTTATCTGAGGCAGGACAGACCTCTTGAGGCCAAGGTGCTTGCTGACGCCATTCTTACCGTAAACCCCCAGCATGCCCAGGCATTATATATTCTGGGTGAAGTCTTTTACCGGCAAGAACAGCTGGAAGAGGCCCTGCAGTGCTTTGGCCAAGCATACGAGCAGGACAAGAGACCCTATCTGACTCTCCGTGTGGCCAGAACTCTCCGCAAGATGGAGCGGTACGAAGAGGCCCTCGAGACCCTGGACCCCGCCTTATCACACAAAAAGGCCAACCGCTTTTTGTTGAAGGAAAAGGGTCTTGTATTGAACCGGATGGAGCGCTACGATGAAGCCCTTAGTGTTTACGAAAGACTGCGCAAACTGGACCCTGCTGACAGCTTTGTGCGTAAAGAGATCGTACGGTTAAAGGGAGCCCGTCGGCTGGACGAAACCACCATCGGGGAACTGGAGAAGATGGTAAGCCTGCCTTCCGGGAAGAACGATGCACAACTCCATGGATTTTTGGGACAAAAGCTGAAGAAGGCGGGAAAGGTCAAGAAGGCCATTGAACAATTCCAGATAGCGGGAAGGCTCGATCCGGATAACCCCTTTTTTGTAAAACAAGAGGGATTCTGTCACTATCAGCTAGAGGACTATGCCAAAGCCATCGAATGTTTGAGCCAGGCATTCAGAGAAGACCCGAGTGACTATTATGTGAAAGGGACCCTGAAGAAAATATATGCGTCCACCGGCAATATAGTGGGGTTTGTGGAACTGCTGGAAGAGGTGGTGCAAGATCATCCCCAGAATGTGAAACTATTGGGGACCCTAAAGGGTATGAAGAAGACATTGGACGCCGAGGCACGGAAGGCAGGATGAACTGTATGTCATTCGAAGAAGAAAAGGTGGGACGGATCGGCGATCTTGTGGAGATACCCGAGATCAAGACCGTCATTCAGTTGGAGGATTTGAAGGACCCTCAGCTTTCGCGGATGATTCTCGAGACATTTGTGCTTACCCAGGAGGCCCTGGACAACCTGAAGGCGATTTTGACGAGCTTGTCGGGAAACGAAGGCCGGGGCATCTTTCTAAAGGGCCATTTTGGTTCAGGAAAATCCCATTTTCTGGGAATGCTCAGCCTTCTGTTGAAATCCCCCCAGTCCTGGGAGGTGCTCACTTTACAATCTCAGGATCTTGTGGAGTTTGAAAGGGGGTTGGAGAGGCGCAACTTTCTGGTGGTGGAAGTGTCCCTCGTTCAATACAGGGCTTCCGAGTTCTTGGAGAATATCATTTTGGAGAGCGCCTTTAATGCTCTCGGGAATGAAACCCAGGCCCGGTTCGATACGTCGGAAAACCGGCATGCCATTTTTTCGCGTCTGAAGGCCGCCGTGAAAGATCGGGGCTATATCGGAATGGTCCTTTTGGTGGACGAACTCTCCGAGTTCCTACGTTCCAAGGCGGATGCACGGGCGTATAATGAGGAGATCCGTTTTCTGCAATATCTGGGAGAGGAGGCCGGTTCTTTCCCCTTTTGGGTGATTGCTACGTTGCAGGAGTGGATCGAGGAGACCGGTGAGATTCATCAGGACACATTCAACAAGATCAAGGACCGCTACCGGGTACGTCTTTCGCTCGGGCGCGCACATATCGAGGAGTTGGTCTCCGAGCGACTGATTAGACACAAGAAAGGGGCCAAATCCAGGATTGAGGCCCTTTTTGACGAACTCAAGTCATATTTCCCCACATTTCCGGTCACCCGGGACCGTTTTGTGCGCCTCTATCCGGTCCACCCGGCAACTTCCCGGCTTCTGGATCGCCTCAAGGCCCTTTTCTCTGAGCATCGGGGGGTTGTTGACTTCATACACTTCAGACTAAAAGGCGATCCCGAACGTCACATCCCATCCATGCTTGACAGTCCGGCGCAAGCGCTTCTCACACCAGAGATCATCTTTGACCATTTCGTTGATAGAATCCGGGAGCGTGCCGAGACGCAGGTTTACGTAGAAAGGGTCTTTGAAGGATACCTGGAAGAAACCCCCGAGCTTTTCAAGGACCAGGATCAACAGAAGATCGCTATTACCGCCATCAAGCTCTTGATCCTGTTTGCCATATCTCCCTCCCCGTTCAAGTACACTGTCCGCCACATGGCCGAGATGATCCTCTTTCCCATTACCCCGCTGGAAACGGACATCAACTACCAGTTTCTGTATGACATTCTGGATCGATTGGCAAAGGAGGGATCCTATGTAAAGGTCGAGCCCCATGAGGACCCCCTTCAAAGCCATTACTCTCTCGATCTGACGGCGGACATCTCCGGGGTCATGAGGCGCAGGATCCGGCAAATGGCCACCCAGATCTTTGCTGAAGATCGAAAGTTGTTCACCAAACTGGCCCCCTTGGTGGAGACCCCCTATCTCCCCCTGGCAAGCTGGTTCGAAAAAGGTCAGCAACACCTCACCCTTCAGTGGCAACATACCCGCAGGGGGGGCACACTTCAACTTCGGCCGCTGGATGATATTTCCGCACGGGAGATCGATGACCTGGCCAGACGATGGCTTGTGAGCGAAGAGGATTTTTTTGTTATGGTGGGGACCCCCCATCGCCGCGATCAACAGTTTGAGAATGTAAGGGAGAACCTGCTCCCAAGTATTCGAGAAAAGCATCCGGGAATGTTCCTATTCTGGGTTCCCGCTGGCTTTGATGATGACCCCGCTCTCTTGAAGGAAGTCCTGGCGGCAAATTTGATCCGCGAGGGGCTAATCCCCGATTCAACAGAGAAAGACAGAAGGACTGAGGGGTTTCTCCAGGCCTTTATTGAAGGAAGACAGGACAGGGTCATTGAGGCCTTTCACAGGTGTTATTTCCATGGAATCTTGCTCTGGGATGAAAATCAGGTGGAGCTTTCCCGTTTTGGTTACCTGACCCAGGAGAAGTTTCTGCTGGAATTTGTCAGGCCCCTTTTGGAAAGGTGCTTTCCTCGCCACACCCGCATCCAGCCCTACATGAGTCCTCTGGCTCCCAGTATCCTCAAGGAGATGCTCAAAGACTTCCTGTCAACCGGGGTTCTTGTGGTGGATGACAGCTCCAAGCGAGGCCTCCGTGATGTCCTGGAGGGCCTTCTGAAACCCATGGGTCTTGTGAAGAAAAATGGAAAGCAATACGAACTCCAGGTCAACCCCAAACAAAATGAGCTGGCCCGTCAGTTTTTTAAGGAAATCGGTGAACGGGAGACCGTTCCTTTTGAAGAGATGTACTGGGCCTTTCGCAAAGGCGAATATGGACTCCTCATGCCCCATTTTGAGATCCTGGTCCTGTCTCTGCTGTTTTCCGGAAATCTGGTTGCCTATAAAGGCATGATTCGGAAAGGCCCCGCGGAACTGGCCAGGACCGGTATCAAGGGGGTTACCTCGCTGGGGAAAGGAGAAGTCCTGGCCGAACCCTTGCAGGAGGCCATATCCCGGCATCCCCTGGTATCCCGCAAGTTCAAAAACGTGCCCATTACACTGGCCCTCCAGGAAGAGCTGTGGGGTGAAGTCAAATCCCAAAAAGCCTCTGCCCTGGAAGGCCTGGCAAGCCTGAAATCCAGAATTCAATGGGTCGCAGGGTTTGAGGCCTTCAAGAACATGCCATGGGATGAGGTCCTCAGGGATATGGATGACCTGAGTACCCATTGGGAAGCGGTCAAGGTAAGCCTCTCTTCGCGAGATGGTCTGGACCGGTTCATCCGTGCCGCTGAGGGGGAGCCTTTTCTTGAGAAAAAACTCAAGAAGAAGGAGGCGGTAGAGAGGTTTCTGGGTCAAACCGAGCGCCTACTCTTTGTCTACCAGTATGTGACCGGCCAGACGCTTGTCATTCCTACTGAGGAGCCGTATGTCCAGGAAGATACGGGGGGTAAGAGCGGGATACAGGAAGGCCGGGTGGAAGGAGATTATGACCGATTGAGGCGAAATCGGGCTGAGATTTTGAGGTTTTTCAACGAAAAAAACAACCCCATGTCTGATGAGGCCATGGAAGTGGCGTTCGATAGGTTTCAGAGGTTTCAGGATCTCTATTCCAGGCTCTATGCCGAGGCCCATGGAAAGGAACGAGGCAAGAAGCGATTCCAATACCACGAGAAACTGATACAATCAAAACGTTACAATCTTCTCAAGCGACTGGATCAATTGGAGATGGTCTCTGTGGAGCACAATCGTAGATCAATTGAGCAGGATTTTTCCTCTGTTCTTGGGCACCGCTGTCTGCGCTCTCCACAGGAATATCTTCGGGGCCAGCCAGGATGTTCCTGCGGATTTCAGCTCGATGAAAAACTGTTCCTGAAGCCAATAAAGGAGATAGAAAAGGAGATTGATCTGGGAATCTCAGAGACCTTGCTGGCGCTGAAGACACCGACCATTCAAGAAAAGATCATCCCCTATCTTGAGGGGCTGGATCTTGTTGGAAAGGAGAATGAGGCCGATGCGGTTCGCCGGTTCCTTGATATATCACCCGGGAGCGAAGGGTTCTTGGGTCGTCTTGATAAGGACCTCACCTCCCAAGTCATTCGTCACATAAATGGGGCGTTTCACGGGAAAGTGGTGGTCGTGGAAAGAGACGTTGACCGGCTTTATAAGAGTCTTGTCCACCGGAAATATACCCTTTCGCAGACGCGGAAGATCATTGGGGAATGGCTTGAACAGGAGACGTTGTCCGAGGATACGTTTTTTCACTTCGTGGGCAGTGGAGGTGAGGAACCTGCCGATAAGACAGGGGGAATGTTCAGGGAGTTTCTGGAGGGTGATTTTGCTCAACTTGCCTCCCTCTACCGTCGAATCGGGCATGATCAACTGGTCAAGGCCACTCTGGCTTTGCTGTGGGCTGACGAATACAAAATCCCCGCTCAAGAGATCGTGGGGCTTTTCCCCACGCTTGAAAGGGACCTGGAGGGAGAGGATGGTCAATTTCTCAGCCTGCTGATGGGCCTTGGACGCACTCTAAAAGAAAAGAAACCCTCGCTTTTCGAATCGGTGATTTCCCAGGTGGAAGAGGATTCCAGTTTTATCCAAACCCTCTGGTCAACCCTCTCCAATGCCTCACCTTCAGAAATTTTCAAGAGGGAATCTATCTTTCCCCTGATCCTAAAAGAGGCATTTGAGCGCATCATAAGCGGGAGGCCCCGCAAACAGGTTATCCAAGAGTTGTTGAGTTCAGATGACACCCTCAAAGGGCATTACCGGTTCCAGGAGAGAAAAGATGAGATGCTGGACGTCCTGGAGACCTACCTTCTCTTTCAGGAAAAGGTCTCGGGTCTGAAATCGCCGGAAGATCTCCCACCGGAGAAGTTCTCCCGATGGGAGTCGGTTTTTGTTGAAAAGCTCTCTCCTTTACCCGCACTCAGGGAAAGACTCAAGGAGACCCTGGTGAGAACGGGTATCCAATCCCTCTCTTTTTTGAAAGAGGAAGAGAGAGATATTAGGAAGAGACGTGAGCAGATTGTCCAAGATTTCAGGGCCTTTTATCATAAGTCTTTTCCTGTGTGGGAAAACGGCGAAGGCCCGCGACCCAAAATGATCGAGGATGTCCCTGCCCTTGTTTCAAAAAAACGCCAGGTGCCCGACCACGATCAACGTCAGTACATACTCATGGACGGGATGCGGTGGGATTTATGGGAGAGGATTAAAGGGGATTTTTTTGAAAAAGCGCCCAATCTCTTCCGCGTGGTGCGGGAGGGGGCGATCTGGGCCCACCTGCCGACCAACACGTCCAGTCAGCTCCTTCGGTTCGAAAAGGCATTTTCCACCATAGGCAGCGGTATTGAAAATGAAGATTCATTTTGGAAAATAAGCGGCATTGACGAAAAGATCCACAGCGAAAAAGGTCCGCTTCCCCATCTTTTTGGAAATGTCATCAGCTATCTTGAAATCGATTGGCTCCACAGGCTCAGACGGCTGTCTCCAAGGACCCTCATGATCCTCTTTTCGGACCATGGCTTTGTGGAAAACCGAGCCTTTGATCCCTCCGCCAAATATGAGAGTGCCCGTTACATCCACGGGAAAGATTCCCCCTTCGAAGTCATCGTCCCCTGGGCCTGGGTCATGCGGCTCTAAAACACTCGTTACAATATTGTGTTGAAATTTTGGATCAGGATCGATAGAAGAAAGATCCTAGACACAAGCATATCTTCTGGGTAGTACTATTTAGAGAGTTTTGCGATTGAGGTGCGGCCGAAGATAACCTGAAGATGGGATGCGAAAATGTAAAGTTATTTTTGCGTAAGCCCTAAGACCCATTCCCAACCGTTTAGGGTAGCCGTTCACGGGTTCAAAGGTTCAGGGGTTCAAAGGTTGTATGCTCATCACCATACGCCATGTTATAAACGTTTTGTACGGGAAAACCGACCGCTTCCACATCCCCGCAAATCTGGAACATGGTACTTGTCAGTGATGTGGCAAAACCCGCATTTTTTTGCGAGGATTTTGGGGGTCCAATTTCAGCCTTTTCCCTAGCCCTGAACGTTGAACCCTGAACCTGTGAACGGTTACCGTTCAGGATAATCAATCAGACATGGAGGAACGCTGATGCTCACTCTCAAAGATATTTTGTCACATCTCACATACGTAAAGGCCTGCAAACTCCTGGGCCCCCAGGGGGAAAAACTCATCAGGGCAGGGGGTAGATATGACATTGACCTTACTGACCAGGTGAGGCTCAGCAATTCATTGTTTCGTGCGGATTTTGGGGAAACCTCTGTTTCGATACAGTTGGACGACGGGGAAGATCATCGTCTGAATATCAGCTGCAGTTCATGCACAACCTCCTGTGAGCACCAGGGTGCGGCGTTTTCTTTAATCCTGGAAGAAAAACTGGCCCTTGGACTGGCTGCACCTCCGCCCGAAAAGGTCCCGGTTGAGAGCCTAACCGATGAAGAATTGATCCAAAATGCCATCCAAGAACGGACCGAAAGGGCCATGACTCAAAAGATGAGAATCAATTCCGTTAGCCCCAAGGAGTTATGGACCGATTACACGGTTGTCAACCGTGCTTCCGGCAAGACCTATCGGGTTGCGCTCCGGGGCTGGGAAAGAGGGGAATCCTATTGTACCTGCCCTGACTTTCGAAAAAACACGCTTGGTACCTGCAAGCATATCCTGTACGTAATTGACAAGGTCAAGAAAAAGTTCAGGAAAGCGGCGTGTGAAACCCAATTTAGCGTCAAGGACACCTGTGTCTATGTTCGCTACGGCGAAGTGCTTGAATTGCGGATGCTCATCCCCGAAGACCTTGACAAAGAGGTCTCCAAGGTCCTTGCTCCCCTGAAGGGGAGGCCCATCAAGGATATCAGAGGACTTTTGGAAAGGATCAGGATCGTCGAGAACCTGGGTCATGGGGTTACCATCTACCCCGATGCCGAAGAGTTCATTAACAGGGCGCTTTACCACGAAAGGGTCAGTGCCAAGGTCAAAGAAATCCGGCGGGACCCCAAGAATCACCCGTTACGGAAGGGACTCCTCAAGACCGACCTCCTGCCTTATCAGCTGGACGGAATTGCCTTTGCCGTGGGGGTAGGCCGGGCGGTTCTTGCCGATGATATGGGATTGGGCAAGACCATCCAGGGGATAGGGGTGGCAGAGCTATTGAGCCAGGACGCGGGTGTTGAAAAGGTCCTCATCATTTGTCCGGCATCTCTGAAATCGCAGTGGCGGCTTGAAATTGAACGTTTCTCTGATCGCACCTGCCAACTTGTTCTCGGGAGCGCCCAGGAGAGAGCAGAGCAATATGACAATTCACAGTTTTTTACGATCTGCAATTACGAGCAGGTGCTCCGGGACATCAATTCCATCGAGAGAGTCCCCTGGGACCTCATCATTCTGGATGAAGGGCAACGGATCAAGAACTGGGAGACCAAGACAAGCCAGATGATCAAGAGCTTGAAATCTCCTTTTGCTCTGGTCCTTTCAGGCACGCCCCTTGAAAACCGGCTGGAAGACCTTTTCTCAATCGTCGAATTCATAGATGATCGCCGTCTGGGACCTGCGTTTCGGTTCCTCAACAAATACCGGGTGGCGGATGAGAAGGGTAAGTTGTTGGGTTATAAGAATCTTGATGAGCTTCGCAATACCCTCAAACCTGTTCTGCTCCGCCGCACTAGAAAAAAGGTGATGAAAGATCTGCCGCCCCGAACCAATGAAATTAGAAGAATACCGCCCACCGAGGAACAAATCGACCTCCATAACGGGCACAAGAGGATTGTCAGCACCATCATTTCCAAGAAATATATTTCCGAAATGGACCTCCTGAGGCTTCGGAAGGCGTTGCTCATGTGCCGGATGGCCGCCGACAGTACGTTTCTGGTGGACAAACAGCCTCCCGGTTATTCCAGCAAGCTGGAGGAACTGGACACACTTCTGGGCGAAATGATGGCGGAAGAAGACCGAAAAATCGTGCTCTTTTCCGAGTGGACCACCATGTTGAACCTGATTCAACCCTTCTTGGAAAAACATCAATTAAATTATGTAAGACTGGATGGTTCTGTTCCCCAAAAAAAACGTCAGGGATTGATGCATCAATTTCAGAGAGACAAGGATTGCAGACTGTTTATCACCACCAATGCCGGCGCCACCGGGCTGAACCTCCAGGCGGCCAACACTATCATCAACGTGGATCTGCCCTGGAATCCAGCGGTGCTGGAACAGAGAATAAGCCGGGTTCATCGCATGGGGCAGAAAAGACCGGTGCAGGTGTTCATCCTGGTCACAGAGGATACCCTGGAGGAGAGTCTTCTGGCCACACTGGCGGCCAAGCAGCAGTTGTTCCTCGCCGCACTGGACCCTGCCAATCCTGCTACGGAAATCAATCTTGCCAGTGGCATGGATGAGCTAAAGCGACGTCTGGAGATTCTCCTCGGCGCGAAACCGGATGCTCCCCAAGACGAAACCATGAAGGAACAGACGGAAAAAGAGGCGACGGAACTGGCCCGGAAGAATCGGGTTGCCCTGGCAGGCGGTCAGTTGCTGGGGGCGGCCTTTGCCTTTATTGGCGAGATGTTCCCTGAGGGTCTTGAGAGCGAAAAGACCCGCCAGATCGAGCAAACGATCAAGACACAACTTGTCGACTGTGTGGATCAGGGAGAAGATGGAGAAGTTAAGATGACAATCACTCTTCCAGACAGGGCTGTCCTGGATAACCTGGCCAAATCAATGGCCCGGGTGGTAGCTGCGGGGATGTCATAATGGTTGACTCCCTTCAGAAAACGTTTAACGAGGGAAATTGGTTGTAGAATTTGTAGATAGTCTCTGAACGAAAACCTCGAAATGAAAACGAACCCAACATCAATTATGAGGTTTTAGTGAGTTTGAATTAATTCCATTAATCCAAAATCTAAAATCGTGCCTGAATAGGGTTTTCGCTCAGGCACTACATATGTCCTTTAACGAGGAAGAAGTCAGGTTGACCAAAGTTTATGGAGGCAATGTGCCTCTTGCCCGGAACGCTCTCTGATTTATTTCGGCCTGGTTTGATGTTAGCTAATTTGAGGGTCCCGTCCGCGAAATAAGAAAATTTCTCCCACTCTATAGTGTGACCTAATCAGATCATACAATTCTTTAGAAGATTTTCGTATTATAAAGTTGACTTTTAGATGAATCATATATAATCTAAAAATAATCTTAAGTTAAACAATAGATTATCTTTTGGAGGAAAATTGATATGTCAAAATATATAAGCGCGAAGGAGTTTAGACAGCGTTTTCCGGACATGGCAGAGGAACTCAAACGTTCGGGCGAGATTATTGTCTTGAAAAGGTCGAAGCCCTTATTCAAAGTCGTTCCTTTTGAGGAGTCCCCTTCGGATTTGCTTGATCGTGCTGCAGCATGTGAAGACAGGGCTGAACCGCAACTGGAAGAAATCTCCAATATTGTACACAAGATACGAGAAGTTTCTTGAAAATTGTTATTGATACCAATGTGGCCGTGTCCGGGTTGCTGTGGGGAGGCCCGCCAAACCAGATCCTAAAATGGGCCCGTGATGGTGTCTTGGAGGCAATCGGATGCGAAGAGATCGTAGAAGAAACTAGACGCGTGTTAAGATACAAGAAGTTTGCTAAGAGAATCTCCAACCTAGACACCTCACCGGGCGAGGTCATTGCTTACTTTATGAATCTCGTCAGATTCGTTCCTTCCCCCGGCTCGGTCCCCAATGCAATCCCCGAGGACACTTTTGATAATATATTTCTGGCCCTGGCCTTCGAGAATGATGCCGTTCTTGTTGTTTCAGGGGACAAACATCTGCTTAGCTTTGAGGCGTACGAAGGAATTCAGATCGTCTCACCAAGTGAAACCACCACCATCATCGAAACACTCAGAGTTTAAAAGAAAAATCCTAGTCACCGCTGCGAAGGAGATTAAACCTTGATTAGAGCAACGCAGAAATCGGAGAACAATTCGGATTGACCTATTCTTCGGTGACTCGGCGCGAACGTTTTGAAAAACCGATTAGAGAATGAGGACCAACTGAAAGGGTGGTATGAAGCGCTTAAATCACAAGTCAAGGTTTGACCCCTCTCTTCTGCAGTTGATGTCCGGCATTTTTTGGTATATAGATTAAAGATTGTTTCGATTACCAGACGCATGTTGGAATTTCGGTAGATCGAACCATTTGGCAAGTAGCTTGTAGTTTTCGCTAAGGATTCAATGTTATCGACAGTAATTGGGCTATTGAAGACCAGGACTGAAGAGGTTGTGTTGAAGGATAAAAAAAGATTTACGATCATTGAGGGCGGGAAAAAAAATAGAGCGAATCAATATGGTGAGATAGACAAGGAAGAAAAAAAGACTCAAGGAATTAGTAGAGGTCTTATGGATAATATCCTTGATATAGTAGAAGAGCAATGTTCTGTGGAGCTAAAAGGAAAGATAATTTCTCAAATTGAACAGATGGCCCAAAAAGATTGGGGGAAGGTTGAGGTTGGGAAAGATTTTATTGGTAGTATCATAGATGTCATAAGAACCAATTGCTCAAGGAAACAAAGTAAAGAAATAATTGATGAAATTTTAAGTCGACCCAACCCATACTTATGATGAACACAATGATTAAAATATTCGCCACCACAATACTCCTGCTTGGTTCTATACCAGTTGATATTGCAGGGTTTAGGAGGAAGTGGGCTTTCAAGGCAAACAGCTTTAAAGCTGAAAGCAAGAGCAAATCTGACAACATCAGACATTGAGATAAGGAATAAGTTATCTCAGGTTCACTCAATCTGCCCGAATTGATGATATCACAGGTTTTAAGTTGCTGAAACCTTTGACTTTTGGCAAGATGAAGTGGATTAGAATGAGGCTAGAATTGTTTCGCATACAAAGCATATTGCATATTTTGTAAATTCCAGTATAATGCATGTAACCTGGAATCCGAGGTGGTGACAAATATCAAGAAATCCTGACCTTTTGGGGTAACAATGCCATACCATTTGAAATACTATTTTCTCATCCAGAACACCACTTCTTTGATTATATCAATCAATTCAAACAGATACCAAGAGCACTTCTACTGACATAAAAAATGCAAAAGATCGGTGGCGAAGTTTGTCCCTACACCAGGAGGTGTGGGTGCACTGAGTGGGATCACAAGAGGGGTAAGGAATCGTGCTGGTGGATTTTGAGCTCTTCGGCCTCGCAAGATTGAAAACGGTCTAAAAAAGTTCAAGCGTCTCTTTCTCCTCTCCGTCTTCTGAAAGCGAGCGCAAGAATCCCCTTTTTTGGGTCCTTTTGGGGGATGTGATCGTCCATCGGGTGGGATTAAGATCGGATAGTGTAGGTGAACTGCATTATTAACATCAAACCAAAGAAAGGAGAAAAAGGAAATGAAAATTGGAAACAGAAAAACCCTAACCGTATTTGTTCTTTTAACATGT
>JADHXI010000118.1 GCA_016783065.1 Desulfobacteraceae bacterium
TCCATACGGTCATGGACCACCACCCCCATTTCCACCACCTTGTTGTCCATGGTGTAGAGGAGGGTATGACCCGTCCCGTCAGAGGTATAACAGGTCCTCCACTTGGCTGTCCCCCCAAAATCTCTTGCGGTGATCAACCCCTCGTTCTCTTTGGGCTCCACCTTCTCATATTGCTTGCCTCCCTTAAAAAAGGCGGACTTGCCCGGCACTACCCGGTTCCATGGAATCCCCCAGAAGGCCATCTCCCGAACAGCCCTTGGTGCGGTCTCCACAAAAAGCCTTGCCACCTCCTGATCGCACCCCCAGTCCGAGCCCTTGACCGTATCTTCAAAATGGATATCCGAATTATCCCCCTCCCCCATGGCGCAATTGCCCAAGGAGGCCTGCATCCCCCCCTGGGCCGCGGATGAGTGGGAGCGCCTTGGAGGCACGATGCTCAGGCAGATGGCCTTAAAGCCGCAGGAGGCAGCCTCAACAGCTACCCGCTCACCAGCCAGCCCGGCCCCTATGCACAAAAGATCCGTAAATTCAGTGTCCAATGAGATCACCTCTATGGATTGACGATTAATGATTGATGATCGCCCGTTTTTCACTCATCGCTGTTCAGCCTTAAGTACAGTAGCTTCTCAATAAGTTCGGGAGAAAATAACGGGATTTCTGGAGTGGGGTTCGGGTGTTTCTTGAAGGCGCTCTCACAAAGTGAATTTACCTCTCAGCCACGCTACGACGATTGGTTTAGAGAGCGCCGGAGAGAAACAGCTGAACCCCACGGTGCCCGAGATTATTGAAAACAGACTAAGTAGACAGGGTCATGAACCGGATAATCGTAATCAGGCCGATCAGGATAAATATCCCGGTCAATATGTTTTCAAACCTCTTGAAGCCTTTTCGTCTATTCCGCTTGATCAAACCCCATTTAACCCCGATACGGTAAAAACCTATGCCCACGTGGAGTTCCACCATTGGCAGAAGAATCAGATAGAATACGAGCCAGAATCCACCCTGAATCCTCGCTGCACTCTTGGCCGCGGTAATTGGCAGGTCGGTTAAGACTGTCCACATATGTATGGAACCCATGATCAGTATGAGCATGGCAGTGACTGCCTGCACAAGCCACAGCCAGGTATCTGTATGACGGAGCATTCGGCTGTGCTTCCAGATGGTAGACTGCTGCTCCACCCGGAAAGGGACCTTCCGGGCTGCCAATACAAAGTGGAGCAGAAAGGTAAGACCTATCATGGGCCCGCCCACTTGGGCCATATAGGTATCTTCAAAGAACCTGGCAATGGTATTCATCGCATCGGCGCCCAGGTTTACACTTGCCACAAGGATCATGTGACTCCACATAAACAGGATCAGGCCGGCACCGGTCAGCATCTGAAGTCCGTCAAGATAGGCGGAAGCCCTGCTGGGAGCGCGGACATAAATGGTTGTATCAATAGCCATCCCTGAACCTCCTAATACAATTTTGGCCTCTTTCCGGCCAGAGGACCATGCGAACCCCAAACCGGCCTGGAAAGATTGCAAATTTTAAGACTTGAATATCCGAGTTCGGAGGGGGATAATATTACTTGGGCAACATCCTTGTCAAGCTGAACCAGTAGAAACTTTTGGGCGGCCACGCTCTTCTCCTGGGAAACGAGGACATTGGGTAAGAAATGTCCATAGGAGGCTAACATCTTGAGTCAACAAAGCGTTACAGAAAATATGGAATTCGTTTTCAAACCCATCGGCGTACTCAAAACTCCCTACAAGTCCAAGAGCGGTGTCCCCATCCAGGGCGGCTTTGCCCCCAACTCAGAAGGGGTGGCAGAGATTTTTGAGGAGTTTGAGGCAGGGCTTAAGGATATCGAGGGGTTTTCAAATCTTATCCTCATCTACGTATTCCATGGCTCGGTGGGCTATAAGCTTGTCTGCGAGCCCTATATGGAAGATCGGCTTCATGGCGTTTTTGCCATGCGTGCCCCGAATCGGCCCAACCCCATCGGATTTTCGGTCGTCCGGCTCCAAAGGCGGGAGGGAAGGACGCTTTATCTATCTGAACTGGACATGCTCGACAAAACCCCGATCCTGGATATCAAACCTTTTGTACCCAGATTTGATCACAGATCCGGCGCCCGGGTTGGATGGATGGAAAGGACCCTTGGGGAAGGGGACCATCGAAAGGTCTCGGATGATCGCTTTTGACTGGATAAACTCGGTGTAAGAGTTCCAAACGGCCTTCATGTTTGGACAAGAGGGCCTATTTAGATCCATTTTTTTTCTTGACAGGAATATTCAATTTATCTATAGCTTTCCATCAAAAGTTTCCCCCGGTTTACCAAGGAAGCCGAGTGCCCCAAGCCATTGCGAAGGCACAGAAAACACCCTTTATCCAACTGCTTGCAGCCGGAGAAAATCCCCGTATGGATTTAGAAAATCTCCTGATCGATAACAGATCCAATATCATCAGAAAGTGGCGTGAACTAATTCTTGCCTCTTACCCGGAAGGCACCCAACGGTTCCTGGCAAAAGAAAAGAGCCGGTTCGCAAACCCCGTAGGACATGTTATTGACAGGGACATAGAGACCCTTTTCGACGAATTGGTCAAAGGTGAGGGTATTGATAAGATCTCATCGTGCCTTGATAACATCATTAGAATTAGAGCCGTCCAGGATTTCAAACCATCTCACGCCATCTCCTTTGTCCTCGGATTGAAAAAGGTCGTAAGAGAAGAGCTGGAGGGGAGCCCGGTAGAAAACGGGCTTTGGGGTCAATTGCAGGCCTTTGAAACTAGAGTCGATGACGTAGTACTTCTGGCCTTTGACATCTTTTCGCAATGTCGTCAAAAGATTTGCGATATAAGGGTCAATGAGGTCAAGAATCAGGTAGGCAGATTGCTGGAAAGGGCCAATCTCGTTTGTGAGATCCCTGACAGTGAAGCCGGTCTTTAAAGTTCGCCATACGGCTTGTATGTGACACATTAAGCGAGGTAACGGTTTATGAATTTCATACTAGGCATCGTGATTTCCTCCATCGCAGTCACTATCGTAGTGCTTATCCCTTTATTAGGCGTTGGGGCATGGAATCTATATACCCTATTTGGAATTATTATCCCCTATGCGGCCATGGCAACGTTTTTTGGGGGGATCGTCGTCAAGGTAATCGGCTGGGGGCGATCACCTGTTCCGTTCAGAATTCCCACCACCGCCGGCCAGCAGTGGACCCTCCCCTGGATCAAGCCAAACCCTGTGGATAACCCGAAAAATACGGCGGGGGCCGTCGTAAGGATGGTTTTTGAAATCCTCACCTTCCGCTCCCTCTTCAGAAACACTAGGATCGAGTACAGACGGACCGAAGGAGGGCCAAAGCTCGACTATGAATGGGAGAAATGGCTCTGGCTCGCGGCCCTGGTCTTTCATTATTGTTTCCTGGTGATTTTTCTGAGACACTTCAGGTTTTTCCTCGAGCCGGTCCCCGGGTTTGTAACCCTCCTTGAGACCCTTGACGGGTTTATGCAAATGGGTGTCTTGCCCTTCAATGGCCTGGGGCTACCCAGCGTCTATCTGACCGATATGCTGGTCATGCTGGCCCTGACCTACCTCTTGCTACGTAGAATTTACATCCATCAGGCACGCTACATCTCGCTTCCGGCCGATTACTTTCCATTGTTCCTGCTTCTGGCCCTGGGTACCACGGGTCTCCTGATGCGATATTTCCTGAGGGTGGACATCACTGCTGTAAAGGAACTGGTCATAGGACTGTTCAGGTTCTCCCCCGACCCGAAGATATTGGGCGGTATCGGGGTACTCTTCTATATCCACCTCTTTATCGTCTGTGTCTTGATCGCCTATTTTCCCTTTAGCAAATTGATGCATTTCGCGGGTATATTCCTCAGTCCCACCCGAAACCTCTCCAACAACAGCCGGTTTGTCAGGCATACGAACCCCTGGAATTATCCCGTTGCAACCCATACCTATGAGGAATATGAGGATGACTTCAGGGACGCTATGATAGAGGCCGGGCTTCCAGTAGAAAAAGGGGCTGAATCAACAGGAGAAACAGAAGAAGCAGAATCAGGAGAAAAGGAGTAGACATGGCTGACACACCAAAACCAGAGGAACTGGCAAGGATTGACTATTTGCCTCCCCTTTTTAGAGGCTGGATGAATGAGCCGGCCGAAATCAGGCCGGGCATATACTGCTATGCCTCAAAGCCAAAGAATCTTGAGTACGTGGACATGCCAAACCCCAGGGAATGGAACCCGGTTGTAGATGATTGGAAACTGCCGGATAACTGGCAGGAAATCATCCTGGACGGGATCAGGGAACGGCTTGAAAAGTTCCGCTCATTCAAGCTGTTCATGGACATCTGTGTCCGTTGCGGGGCATGTGCCGACAAATGCCATTTCTTCATCGGGTCCGGCGATCCAAAAAATATGCCCGTCCTCAGGGCAGAACTGCTGAGATCCGTCTATCGGAGAAATTTTACCGTAGGGGGGAAGATCTTCGGCATCCTTGCAGGTGCAAGGGAACTGACCGAGGATGTGCTGAAA
Source organism: Desulfobacteraceae bacterium (assembly GCA_016783065.1). Classification (GTDB taxonomy): domain Bacteria; phylum Desulfobacterota; class DSM-4660; order Desulfatiglandales; family Desulfatiglandaceae; genus JABMQV01. The sequence continues at coordinate 4,535 of JADHXI010000118.1, forward strand.
GAGCTGTGGTACTATCTCTACCAGTGCACGGAGTGCCGCCGCTGCTCCCTCTTCTGCCCTTATGGTATTGATACGGCCGAAATCACCATAATGGGAAGGGAACTGACCAATCTGCTGGGGCTCAATATCGACTGGATTGCTGCACCTGTGGCCAACTGTTACCGGACCGGGAATCACCTGGGGATCCAGCCGCACGCCTACAAGGATATGCTTGACTTTTTTACGGACGAGATAGAGGAGATAACCGGCATCAAGGTGGACCCAAGTTTTAACCGAAAGGGCGCGGAGATCCTTTTCATCACACCCTCCGGTGATGTCTTTGCCGACCCCGGAACATATACCTGCATGGGCTACATGATGCTTTTCCATTACCTGCAGGAACAAGGACTCGACATTACCTGGAGTACCTATGCATCAGAAGGGGGGAATTTTGGCTATTTTACTTCCCATGAGATGGCGAAGCGGCTTAATGCCAAGATGTATGCCGAGGCCAAGCGATTAGGGGTCAAGTGGATCCTCGGAGGTGAATGCGGACATATGTGGAGGGTGCTCAATCAATATATGGATACATGGAACGGCCCTCCGGATTTCTTAGAAGAACCGGTTTCCCCCATTACGGGAACAAAGTTCGAAAATGCAAAGACCACCAAGATGGTCCACATAACCGAGTTTACGGCCGACTTGATCAAGAACAATAGGCTGAAACTTGATCCCAGCCGCAATGATCACCATATCATGACGTACCATGACTCGTGTAACACCGCCAGGGGCATGGGGCTCTTCGAAGAGCCAAGGTATGTGATCAACAATGTGTGCAACAATTTTTACGAAATGCCACTGGAAACCATCCGTGAACAGACATTCTGCTGCGGGAGTGGCGCCGGGCTAAACGCCGGTGAGGACATGGAGTTGAGGATGCGCGGTGGCCTGCCCAGGGCAAACGCAGTAAAGCATGTGCACGAAAAGAACGGAGTGAATATGCTAGCCTGTATCTGTGCTATTGACAGGGCAGTCTTACCAACCCTGATGGAGTACTGGGTGCCCGAGGTGAATGTCACCGGGGTTCACGAGTTGGTAGGGAATGCCCTGGTCTTTGAGGGAGAAGGGGAGAGAACAACCGACCTGCGTGGTGAACCCTTGGCAGGAATGGAGGAAGAAGAGGATGTATGACGGAGGTAAGATCATCGCAGGACTGATCATTGGCATCGGCTTGCTGCTGGCCCCGTTCTTTTATAATGCCGGAACGGCTGCCAAGGGGCCCGATCCCCAGCTCACGCCAAAGGCAAAAGAGGCAAAACAGTGTGTGACCACGACGTCATATATGAGGAGTTCCCACTTCAGTCTCTTAGACGAATGGAGGAATACCGCTGTCCGCGAAAATGAAAGATACTTTCGGTCGCCAACCGGCAAGATCTATTACAAAAGCCTTCAGGTGACATGTATGGATTGCCATTCCAACAAGACAAAGTTCTGCGACCAGTGTCACAACTATATGAGTGTGGCTCCTTTTTGCTGGGACTGCCACATTGTGCCGGAGGAGAAGAAGTAATGGGCGTAGACAGAAGAGAATTTCTAAAGATAGCCGGATATGCCGCCCTTTTCGGGCTTGGGGGGAAGGCGGCGATCGACATCCTCGCCCCGGGACAGCTGGAAGCAGCCATGGAAGGGGTTCCGCTCACAGAGGCGACACGGTGGTCCATGGTCATCAGGATGCGCAACTGCCTTGAGAAGGTCGAAAAAGATGGCTGCAAGGAATGCATTTCCGCCTGCCATCGTGTACACAATGTCCCTGACTGGGGAAACCCCAAGCACGAAATCAAATGGATCTGGAAAGAGGCCTACCAGAACTCGTTTCCAAACCATCCCAACGAATTTATTGATGAAGGTATCAATGACAAGCCGTTCATCCTTCTCTGTAATCACTGTCTCAATCCTCCCTGTGTAAGGGTTTGTCCGACCAAAGCGACATTCAAGAGACCGGACGGCATTGTTGCGATGGATATGCACCGATGTATCGGATGCCGGTTCTGCATGGCGGGTTGCCCTTACGGATCAAGGAGCTTTAACTGGGGAAGTCCCAGAAAGGCCCCAAAAGAGCTCAACCCTGATTTTCCCACCAACCGCGATTTTCCCGAAAGGTCAAAGGGGGTGGTGGAGAAATGTAATTTCTGCGTTGAACTTGTTGCAAAAGGTCAACTTCCGGTCTGTGTCGAGACCTGTGACAAGATCAAGGTCCATGCGTTGAACTTTGGGGATCTTGATGATCCGGAGTCGAACGTGAGGCGGTTGCTCAGAAAACATTATTCTGTTAGGCGAAAACCTGCCCTGGGTACTGAACCGAACATTTTTTATATAATATGAGGTAGTTATGCTTGAAAAGGCACTAAAGGGGAAGCAAGGATACTGGGGGTGGCTCATATTTCTGCTCGTATTGATGGGAATAGGATTTCTGTGCTACCTTTATCAGTTCAGGGAAGGCCTTATCGTTACCGGTATGAGCAGAGATGTGTCGTGGGGTTTCTATATTGGCCAATTGACCTATTTTGTGGGAATCGCCGCCGGAGGCGTCATGGTGGTGCTCCCCTATTACATACATGATTACAAGGCCTTTGGAAAAATCACGATTCTCGGGGAATTTCTGGCCATTTCCGCTGTCCTCATGTGCTTCCTTTTCGTCTTTGTTGACCTGGGGAACCCCGTGAGGGTTTTGAACGTGATGATGTATCCTACCCCAAACTCTATTCTGTTCTGGGATATGATTGTCCTGAACATCTATATGCTTCTGAATCTTGTAATCGGCTGGAACGTACTGACTGCCGAACGGAAAAACGTCCCTTATCAGAAATGGGTAAAGGTCCTGATCTACATTGCAATCCCATGGGCCTTCAGTATCCATACGGTCACGGCGTTTCTCTATCAGGGTCTCCCGGGACGTCATTTCTGGCTGACCGCAATCCTGGCGGCCCGTTTTCTTGCCTCGGCCTTTGCTTCGGGCCCTGCCCTCCTCATCCTGATTTGCCTTATCGTCAGGAAGGTGACAAATTTTGATCCCGGAACGCAGCAGATCAGAACCCTCGGGGGAATTGTGGCATATGCCATGATTCTGAACGTCTTCTTCTGCCTGCTTGAGCTTTTCACGGCCTTTTACAGCGGTATCCCCGGCCATCAGCATACGTGGGTCTATTTCTTTGCCGGGTATGAAGGTTACGGAAGGTTCGTCCCGTGGATGTGGGTCTCGGCCGTATTTGCGTTCATATCCCTTGTCCTCTTAATTATACCTGCGACCCGCCGTAATCTGGATACCCTGGGAGTGGGATGCGCTGCCGTTATCATAGCCACATGGATCGACAAAGGATTGGGATTGGTGGTGGGCGGCTTCATCCCCAACCCATTTGATAAGGTTACCGAGTACTGGCCTACAGCACCTGAGATGTTTATTAGTGTTGGCGTGTGGGCGACTGGGTTTTTTGTGCTGACGATCCTTTACAAGATCGCCACCTCAGTAAAAGAAGAGGTGGGTGCCTAAAAGCTATCCCGCCCCTTCCCATGGATCAGCTCTGTTCCCTCCCCCGGGTAGGAACGCCGATCCTTTTCCGGAGTGGGGTTTTCTACAGGGGGCCACTTTTCGGACCGGGGCTCGGGGCCTTCCCTGGTTGTGGCCGAGGGGTCTTTGTCCATCATCCTTGGTTCTTTTCTGATATCCACGCCCGGGACCTCACAACTGAATTCCAGGGGAATTCCATTGGGGTCAAATGTATAGATGGAATGGATAAAGCCGTGATTCATCACCTCCGAGACCCAAATATCAACCACTGCCAACGTGAGAAGTAAATTCACTTTGAGAGAGCGCCTTCAAGAAACACCCGAACCCCACTCCAGAAACCCGATTATTTCTCCCGGACTTATTGGGAAGTTACCTCTAACGGATTTAACTTATTGATTAAGCTACCATTTTACCTTGTACCCTATAAAGGCCCGGTCAGGATGTCAAGGGGGGTAAATGTGTGCAAAAAAGGCTTGACACTCAATAGTTACTCTGCTAAATAACCGCTGGTTCTATTAAGGCGATTCAGGGCCCTTGGTAGAATAGGCACCGATTGGGCGTTTGTTCGTATATTTTATTTAATTTTTCAGGAGGACTGGCATATGGGTTACCAAGTAGAGGTTGATAACGATAAATGTGAGGGTTGCGAGGAATGCATTGAGGTTTGTCCCGTGGATGTCTTCGAGATGGAGAACGATAAGTCTGTACCTGTCAACGCAGAAGAATGTCTTGGATGTGAAAGCTGCATAGAAGTATGTGATCAGGAGGCAATTACTATCACCGAGATCTAATCCAACCGATTCTGCAAAAAGAACCAAAGCGCCCTCTCATCCCTCCTTGATGAATGGGCGCTTTTTTATTATTTGTATAAGGGGGCAAGTTTGACCTCGCTCCCCCGATCTTTTCACATTAAAGGCCTTCCTCTTCATAGACGTTGCATATGCAGCAGAGAAAAGTGGCTGTTTCGGTTTCGCTCAAATTCCGCATGCCATGGGGCAACATGCTGGGGACATAAACGGCGTCCCCGGGCCCGCAAACCCATTTCTCCGCCACGGCCTCGGTTTCCGTATCAAAGCGCCAGCATTCGAATTTCCCATTTAAGATATACATGGTCTGCACATAGAAATGGTTGTGGATCGGTATCTCTCCCCCTGGCTGAACCGCAAAAAACCTCAGGCCATATTCCGGTTGACCCGAGTCGTCCGTTCCGGTCTGGGAAAGCCACCGCACGGTGACCCCTTTGACATCGCGCATTTTCCCTTTGTATGGAAACTGCTCTATGCCCATCTCTTCGCAATCCTTCCAGTTCAAAACTTGCATAACTCCCTCCCTTGGAATAAGAATATGTTGTCAGGCTATTTATTAGTGGTTTTTGACAAACTATTCAATATAAAATCTCCCCACAGAAAAGGGGCAAATCAGCTCTTGACTCGTGTGCCAAAGGTAAAGAATCCACGCCCAGAGGACGTGGCTTTGTGTGGCGCTCCCTGGAAGGGGGCCAAAAACCAACCCTTTTGGATCTCGGGATATCAGGGGTCGAAGAATACAAATTAGATCTTTTTCCGCTTTTGGACCCAACACTCCAATACTCCAGTACTTTCTCCGAGCCGTACGGTCTACGAGCCGGAGGCCAACACTCCTGATTTACACCCTTGTCGGAGTCGTAGAGTAGTGGCGTATCGGCCTCCAGTTCGGAGACCCTACGGAGAGATGACAGGGGTGTTCTGGAGAGGGGTTGGGGTGATTTTGTCCGGGTCCGACAGGGAGTCCCAAAGGAAAACCTTCAACAACAGGCAACCTGAAAAGCCGAATAGGGGGTAGATGATGGAATACAGAAAGATGGGAAGGACGGGTCTAAAGGTTTCTTCCTTTTGCCTCGGTACCATGACCCTTGGACGCCAGGTGGATGCGGATGCGTCTATTCGAATCATTCACAAAGCCATGGATGCCGGTGTCAACTTTATTGACACCGCCGACATGTACGTAAACGGGGTCACCGAAGAGATCGTCGCAAAAGCCATCAAGGGACAGCGGGATGCCCTTGTAATTGCATCAAAAGGCGGGCATATCCGCAAACAGGATAAAAAGTATGGTGAACAGAGGGATTATGGACCCATTGATCTGGCACGGCCAAGACAGTTTCACCCATGGCCTGCGGGCGACGGAGTCGGTCCCAACGATATGGGGCTCTCCCGGAAGCACATTATGCAGGCGGTTGAAGGGTCTCTGAGACGGCTCCAAACCGATTATCTCGACCTCTATTATGCCCACATGCCGGATTACAGCACGCCTCTGGAAGAAACTCTTCGGGCCATGGATGATCTGGTCCGGCAAGGAAAAGTCCGGTACCTGGGGTGTTCCAACTTCCGTGCCTACCAGCTCTGTAAGGCCCTGTGGACCAGTGATAAGTTTAACTTAGCTCGATGGGATTGCATCCAACCTCCTTACAACCTGCTTACCCGAGACATCGAATACGAGTTGCTTCCGTTGTGCGCAGAGGAGGGAGTCGGGGTGTGCGTATTCAGCCCCATGGCGGCCGGATTCCTCTCCGGAAAATACGACAAGGAAAAAGAACCTACTGAAGATGCCCGCTTCGGCCTCGCCCACCTCGGTTATCGTTACAATCGACCATACTGGAATGATGTCAACTTTTCGGCCATCGAAAGATTAAAACAGGTTGCCGAAGTTCATGGTAGACAGCTGGGCCAATTTGCCCTTGCCTGGGTGTTAAGCAACCAGATCGTCACCTCGGTGGTTTGCGGGGCAACAACCATTGAACAGCTGGTGCAAAATATGGCGGCCACTGAAATTAGCTTGTCCAGAGAGGAGCTTGATGTCTGCGATGAGGTGTGGCATCAGCTCAGACCACGCCGATTATTTTATGGGAGATAACGTGGAAATGAGGTCAAATCGGCGTTTTCTCAAGAGCAGATCTGACCCCTAACTAAAAAAGCCGCTCGTCTTAACGAGCGGCTTTTTTAGTTTGAGTTGGGGTTTTCAGAAGGAGTAGCTATTTTCTATTTCTTTTTCTTCTGATGACACTTGGTACATTTCTTATAGGGCCCGGTCTTTTTCCCTTCCTTTGCCAATGCCTTATGACAATTCTTACAGTTTCTGTGATAGGCATTCTGGAGCTTCATGACCTTGCCTTCTTTCTTCTTGGGATTATGGCAGGCCTTGCATTTCTCTACCGGCTTGCCCTCTTTCCAAACATTCTTGCCGTCTTTATAATCATGATGGCAATCAGTACAGGCGACCTTATAGTCTTTGGAATGTTTTTCGTGGGTAAATTCTACCGGCCCTTTTTTGTCCTTTTTGTAGTCCTTTCCCTTAATCAGGACATCGTTGGGCTGGTCAGCGGCACTCAGGGCACCCACTGCGAGGAAAAGCAATCCGGTCAAACCGACCACCAAAAGCGTCACAAATTTCTTTTTCATCCCTGCGCTCCTTCCTTGCATATGTGTTGAATTTTCTCACGTTCCTCTGGAACGTGGTTTCCCGCCCGAAAAAATCTTTCAGTCGGATATATATGCAACAACCTCAAGCCGTGTCAAGAAAAAACCACTTCCTAGGAAATTTCCTGATCAACCAGGGAGGCCATCTCCCGAAGGAGCTTTATGGATTCCATGGCCTCCTTCTCATCGATCTTATGGATGGCAAATCCCGCATGGACAATCACATAATCCCCAATTTTGGCATCCTCAAGCAAAAGAAGGCTGACCTCCCTCCGGGTCCCCTCCATATCGATGGTACCCATGTTATCTTCTATCTCTACAACCTTTGCCGGTATTGCTAAACACATGATGAATAAGTCCCTCTTTCTCCCGGAGTCCGGAGTATTGGAGATTGGTCCTGGTCAAGCACTTCTCGAGGTTTGTATTCCGCCCCTAAACGATCAAGTTCGCCCAGAACCATCAGAATCAAGTCATCCACCCGTTCCTGAACGGGAGGTGTCAGTTCGAGACAAACTGTCTTTATATCTTTTGGCTCCACACCCACGATCACGGTTTCCGGGGTCTTATCAAGGGCCTGGCAAAGGGTCAGTGCCTCAAGGAGATCCACCTGGTGGAGTGAGTTCTTTGCAAAGACCCGCTTTGGAATT
>JADHXI010000119.1 GCA_016783065.1 Desulfobacteraceae bacterium
CTGCTTATGCTGTTTCTGATGCTGGCTGGCGTTACAACGGGTCTGACCATGAAGGTCGAGGTAATGCCCGAATTCTCTTTGGACCGTGTTACCGTGACCACGGAATACCCCGGTGCGTCCCCGGCTGAGGTGGAGGAGGCCATCATCCGGCGGATAGAGGAAAAGGTGGCAGGGTTGGCCGGAATCAAGCGGATCGATTCATCGGCATGGGAAGGTTTCGGCACCGTGACCATAGAAGTGATGAAGGGGTGGGAACTAAAAAAATTGCTTGATGAGGTAAAGGCCGAAGTAGACAGTATCACAACATTTCCAAACGAGGCCGAAAAACCCATTGTCAGAGAGATCACCCGGCGGAACCAGGTGATCAGTCTCGCCGTTTACGGGGATGCACCGGAGGCCACCATCAAACACCTGGCGGAAACCATCAGGGATGAGATTACCAACCTTCCCGGCATCACACAGGCAGACCTCTTCGGGGTGCGGAGAGGCGAAATCCACATAGAGATCTCAGAAGAGATCTTGAGAAAGCACGGACTGACACTGGGAAAGGTGGCAGAGGCCGTTCGGAGAGGCAGTCTGGACCTTCCGGCAGGCCGTGTGAAGACGGAGGCCGGAGAGATCCTTATCCGCACAAAAGGCCGGCGCTATTACGCATCCGATTACCGGGATGTCCCTGTTATAACGCGCCCTGACGGCACAAAGGTGACGATCGGACAGATTGCCGACCTGAACGACGGATTTGAGGACATTGATCTGACGGCCAGGTTTCAGGGAAAACCTGCGGCTGTGATCCAGGTGTTCAGGGTGGCCGACCAGAATGCATTAAAAGTTGCTGAAACCGTCAAAAAGTATGCGGAAAAGATCAGGCCTTCACTGCCGGCCGGGGTTGGCATCGGCATATATCAGGACATGTCTATTATCCTCAAGAGCCGCATCACCCTCTTGTTGAAAAACATGACGCTGGGCTTGCTATTGGTGGGTATTCTTCTGGGGCTTTTTTTGGACATCAAGCTTGCCTTTTGGGTGACCCTGGGTATTCCCATCTCGTTTCTTGCCGGGTTGTGGGTGCTCCCGCAATTTGACGTTTCCATCAATATGGTTTCCCTGTTTGGCTTTATAATGGTGCTGGGGATTGTGGTGGATGATGCCATTATCGTAGGGGAAAATGTTTTTCGTCAATATGAAGAGGGAACGGGGCCGCTTCAGGGGGCTGTAGAGGGGACCGTAGCAGTGGGGCGACCGGTTATTTTTGCGGTCCTGACCACCGTGGCAGCATTTTGGCCGCTCTTGATGGGGGGCGGAATCATGGGGAAGATCATGCGAAATCTCCCCATTGTCGTGATCCTTGTGCTGCTTGGATCTCTGGTGGAGTCCCTGTTGATCCTGCCGGCGCATCTAACCCGCAGCAAAAGGAGGAAGGCAAGACATGTTCCCAGGGAGCCACGTGAAAAATTGATGTCCAGAGGGCTCAGGTGGTTTATTCACAAGCCTTATGGGAATTTGGTCGATTCCTGTGTGAGGTGGCGGTATGCCACCGTTGCTTTGGGTATCGCAGTTCTCCTGGTGTCCATTGGTGTGTGGCGAGGCGGTTGGATCAAGTTTACCTTTTTTCCGAAAGTGGAAAGTGACGTTCTGGTTTGCTCTCTTACAATGCCTGCCGGAACTCCCGCAGCTCAGACTGTGGCCGTTGTAAATCACCTGGAACGAGCGGCCAAAGAGGCGCTTGATGACATGGACAAAAAACGACCAAATGGGTCGTCCCCCCTTCTGGAACATACTGTTTCGTTGGTGGGGATACACGCCGGTGGATTTGGGCCCCACAAGGGAGCACCCCAGCTTGGGGGGCACCTTGCCCAGATTTTTATTCAGCTTCTGGAGGGAGAAAAGCGGGATGTGAGCTCCATTGAGTTGGCAAAAACGTGGCGAAAAAAATCCGGGCTTATACCGGAAGCCGAGTCAATTATCTTTCAGAGTGAGCTTTTCAGTGCAGGCAATGCCGTGGAGGTTCACCTCTCCCTGAGCGATCAAGAGCAGCTTCTGGCTGCTGCAGACGATCTCAAGGAGGAACTCGGAAAATATCCCGGTGTATTTGATGTGAGCGACAGCTTCCTTCCCGGAAAGGAAGAGATGCAGTTGAAATTGAAACCCGCCGCAAGGAGCCTTGGTCTGACCCTCAATGATCTGGCACAGCAGGTGCGTCATGCATTTTACGGGGCCGAGGCCCTCCGGCTACAGCGGGATAAGGATGAAGTAAAGGTCCTGGTGAGATACCCGGAAAAGGAGCGCAAATCACTGGACCATGTCAAAGAAATGCGCATCCGGACGCTCGATGGCAAGGAGGTCCCCTTTATTCATGTGGCCAATGTGAATATGGAGCGAGGGTATTCATCCATCGAGCGGGCCCAGCGTCTTCGTGTAGTTAAGGTCACGGCAGATGTGGATGAGTCCATGGCCAATGCAAACGAAGTGAGGATAGACGTTGAGACCCGGATCTTACCTCAATTGAAATATAGATATCCCGGTTTGAGATATACCATCGAAGGAGAGGGTAAAGAGCAGAAGGAGTCCATGTCTGATGTGATCCGGGGGTTTGGGATTGCGCTTTTCTGCATCTACGCGCTGCTGGCCATCCCCTTTAAGTCATTTTCTCAGCCTATTATTGTCATGTTGGCCATCCCTTTTGGAATGGTGGGGGCCCTGGCCGGACATCTCATTATGGGGCTGAACCTTAGCCTTCTGAGCCTTTTTGGAATCGTGGGGCTTGCCGGGGTTGTGGTCAATGATTCGCTGGTATTGATTTATACCACCAATGGGATTCGTCGGGAAGGGGCGAACGCCCTGGAAGCGGTGACCAGGGCGGGCAGACTTCGTTTTCGAGCCATTATCCTGACCTCTTTGACCACCTTTGCGGGGCTTACGCCCATGCTCCTTGAGAAAAGTTTGCAGGCCCAGTTTTTGATTCCCATGGCTGTTAGTCTGGGGTTCGGAGTACTCTTTGCCACCGGAATTACACTTCTTCTGGTCCCCTGCGGCTATGCCATTCTTGATGATGTGCACAACCTCCTGTCGTTGGAGCGCGCCGGGGAAGATGAAGGTGATGACGTCTGATTTTGCGGGAGGGGAATAGACAGACAGTCTGTCGATTCCTCCTGACGTCCCCATGTTCTTGGCTAAATTCTAACCAAAAATATTTGAAATTTTAGAAAAGATAAATATCGAATATCGAACAAGGAATATCGAATGTCGAAGGGAAATTCAGAGTTTGATCTCTATAAAGATCGTTTGATTGATTTTGCTGTACGCATAATTCGAACGTCAGAATCTTTGCCAAAAAGTAAAGTTGGGAAACATATCGCTGGTCAACTTATTCGTAGTGGCGCATCACCAGCTCCTAATTATGGTGAAGCGCAGAGCGCAGAATCTAGGCCTGACTTTATACACAAAATGAAAACTTCATAATTCGACATTCCTTGTTCGATATTCTGCGGTTTAAAAATATGTATGATTCCAAAGAATTACAAATCTGAGAGATGAATTCTCAGAATAAACAAGTAAGAATCTAAATAACATCCTGTTTTCACCGGAGGTTTTAGGAACCGGGATAAGTGTGGCCAAAGCCCACAGCGCCTGGAATTATTGAGTGTTCGGGCAGTTTCATGATTGACACACCTCCCAAATTTCCATAAACTCGCAATCATTAGAAACCAGTTTTTATAAACCCATATCGTGAGGATGAAAAAGAGCCATGCAAAAAATATTCGATTTGAAGGGTAAGGTGGCAATCGTCACAGGTGGCAATGGGGGCATCGGCAAAGGGATTGCCACTGGGTTTGCTGCGGCAGGGGCTGATATTGTCATCGCGGCCCGTAATCAGGCCAAGACGGATGAGGCAGCCGCTGAGATCAAGGAGTCTTTTGGTGTCAAGGTACTTGGGTTGCGAGTGGACATCCGGAATGAGGAGGAGATCCAGCGAATGGCAACCCAGGCCGTTGATACGTTAGGGAGGACCGACATTCTGGTAAATAACGCCGGCATCAACATCCGGAAAATGCCTCAGGATTATCTCTCCTCCGAATGGGATGAGGTCATCGGGATCAACCTTCGCAGCGCCTTTCTGTGTTCCCAGACGGTCTACCCTGCCATGAAGTCGGCGGGTGGCGGCAAGATCATAAACATAGGCTCCATGACATCCATCTTTGGCGGCGCGAAGCTTGCCGCCTATGGGACGAGTAAGGGGGGGATCGTTCAAATGACCCGGAGTCTGGCAGTTGCCTGGGCGCCTGATAACATCCAGGTAAATGCGATTTTGCCGGGGTGGATCAATACCGATTTGACGAGACAGGCGAGAAAAGATCTGCCCGGGTTGAACGAGCGTGTACTGGAACGAACCGCAGCCGGCCGATGGGGCGAACCTGATGACCTTGCAGGCACGGCCGTCTTTCTGGCAAGCGCGTCCTCGGATTTCGTGACGGGTGTGGCCCTGCCGGTGGATGGCGGGTTTTCAATCGTTATCTAGGTCTGTTGCGGTGTAACCGTTCACAGGTTTAGGGTTCAACGTTCCGGGTTAAGGACAAAGAACTCATTGAAGACTCGAAGTCCTCGTTGAAAATGCTCATTTTCCCAAGTAATTGCCGATTGGCTCCAAATTTTGGATTAGGCCTGACGAAGCTGACCCCTTTCTCGTAAATATGCATCCCAAATGCCGTCAGGTGACGAGAATGGAATCTTGAACCTCTGAACCTTTTAAGCCGTGAACGCCTACCTCTATTCTTATGGCGCCTTGTGGGCATGTCTGAGGAGGATGAAGGATATGGTGAGTTACCGGATTGCCGTGATTCCGGGAGACGGGATCGGAAGAGAAGTGGTCCCGGAAGGGATGCGGGTTCTCGAAGCTGCTGGGGGACAACACGACATAAGTTTCAAATGGGATACCTTTCCCTGGAGCTGTGAGACCTATACCAGTACGGGGGCCATGATGCCCTCAGACGGCATCGAACAACTCCGTGGATATGATGCGATCTTCCTTGGTGCCATAGGGTTCCCAAGCGTACCTGATCACGTCTCACTCTGGGGCCTTCTGCTGCCTATCCGCAGGCAGATGCAGCAATTTATCAATCTTCGTCCTGTACGTATGTTAAAAGGCATGGTGTCACCATTGCGGGACCGGGGGCCGGCGGAAATCGATTTTATCGTGGTACGAGAAAACAACGAGGGAGAGTATTCCGAGATCGGCGGACGTCTCTATTCCGGAACCGAAGCTGAGATGGTGGTGCAGGAGTCGATTTTTACCCGGAGGGGGGTTGACCGAGTCTTGCGTTTTGCATTTGAATTGGCACGGAACCGTGAAGCCAAACACCTCACCTCGGCCACCAAGTCAAACGGTATCATTCACACCATGCCCTATTGGGATGAGCGGTTTTCTGCCATGGCAGCCGAATATCCGGACGTCCGGACCGACCAGTATCACATCGACATACTGACCGCCAATTTCGTTCTTCATCCTGACTGGTTTGACGTGGTGGTGGGGAGCAACCTCTTTGGGGACATCCTCTCGGATCTGGGGCCTGCTGTGGCAGGGACCATCGGTGTTGCGCCTTCGGCCAATATCAACCCGACGCGTGAGTATCCCTCCATGTTTGAACCGGTGCATGGGTCGGCGCCCGATATTGCCGGTCAAGGGATCGCCAACCCCATTGCCCAGGTGTGGTCAGGTGCCATGATGCTGGATCATCTGGGCCACCCGAAGGCGGCCTTGACCGTTGAGCGAGCCATCGAACAGGTGCTCCAGGACCCTGCCCTCCGAACCCCCGATATGGGCGGCAAGACATCGACAGTGGAAATGGGCAAAGTAATTGCCGCAGCGATTTAGGCCCGGTTTTCTAGTAGATCCCCGCTTCGCAGCCTGCGGCGATGGTCCCTCCCAGTTCTTCACATTTCTCCAGTATCTCCTGGTCGATCGCACCCCTGGCAATGACGGGGGCATAGACTTTCTTGAACTGATAGCCCATGGCAATACGTTCAATGTGGCTTAGGGCGCCGGTTCCGTCATTCCCGGCACTGATAAAAACCACGTAAGGCTTCTTGAAAATCTCTTTTCTTTCAAGCGCCTCATTGTAAGTCCGGTCAAAGAAGTCTTTTACCAGCCCTGCCATGTAGCCAAAGTACTCGGGAGAGCCGATCGCTAATCCGTCACATTCCAAAAGGTCCTGAAGGGTTGCGTCCGTTGCCCTCTTGAGTGTGACGGAGACATTCTCAACAGACTTTGCCCCTCGGGCCACCTGCTCCGCCATCTTCTGGGTGTTGCCGCTCTGTGAGTGGTATATGATCAAAATCTTACACACTGTATGTCCCATATGATTGAAGATTGACTATTGTCGATTGTCTATTGAAAAACAGCAAAGAAATGGCAATATCAAGGGTTAGAAGCCACATAGACATTATTCTAAGAGCTATAGTCCGGGATGACATGCACGGATATCGCCAACTTTCAAGCATCAATTACCTCTACCCACCGACCAGCAACCAGTTTCAAGTTTCAAGTTTCAAGTTTCAAATAAAATCCCTTATGGCCTGTTCCCTGGTGGTGTTGGGGTGAAAGATGATGGAGAAATGGTTGGCTTGGCCATCTTCCGCTGTAAAAGATACTCGTTCACAGACCCGATGACGCCTTTTGGGAAAAAAATAACCACCAGGATAAAGAGTATCCCGAAGAGGAGGAGCCATCGTTCCAGCACATTATGGAGAAGTTGGGCGTGGGGAAAGAGGTCCATTGCCAGATGTTGGAGATCGGGCAGGAACGTTTGGGTGATTTTCAGAAACGCGGCACCGATGATCCCCCCGTATAATGTCCCCATCCCGCCGATGATGACCATGAGGAGGACGTCAAGCATAATCGTCAAGACACCCAGGCTTGATTCAGGGTTTACGTATCCCACCCACATGGCATATAGCCCCCCGATGAGGGCGGCCATAATGCAACCAAAGGTAATTGAAATGCTCTGGTAAAGAAAGGTGTTGTAACCGAGGGCCTCTGCCCGCTGGACGTTGTCTCGAATGGCCTGCAGGACACGGCCCAAGGGAGACCGGGTGAACCGCAGCATGATCAAGAAGAGCGCGATACAGGAAAAAAGGATAAAATAATAGGTGAAGACCCTCCCGGTGATTTCGAGGCCCATGAAATCTCCCATGTTAAAAGAAACGGCAAAGATCCCCGGCGTGTTCAAGCTGATCCCATCTTCCCCGCCGGTGAAACCGGTAAGCTTGGTGGCAAGGATTATGGCCAACTCCGCGATGGCCAGTGTAATCATGGCGAAAAAGATGGTTTTTACTCGAAGGGTGAGGAAACTGATGAGCAGGGCAAGGGCAGCGGAGACGATCGCGGCAATGAGAAACCCGAGGGCCAGATTTGTATAGGAAGGCATCCCGTACTTGCCAATAAGAAATGCCACACAGTAGGCCCCTATCCCGAAAAACATGCCGTGGCCAAAGGAGAGTATCCCCGTATACCCTAGCAGGATGTCAAAGCTGGCCACCAGCACAGCAAAGAGGACAATCTGCATGGCGAGATCGATGGTCTTGAAGGCCGGGAACAGAACGGGCACCAAGAGGAAAAGGAGCAAAAGACCTACCTTGAGAAAAAAGGTACCGCTTCTGTACTGTCTTTTTTTTTCCTCCTCATGGAAGATCTGAACCGGGGTTGGTCCTGCCATACAAATGCCTCGCTATTTTCCTGCAGCAAAAAGTCCTGTAGGCCGGATGAGAAGAATGATGATCATAATCAGGATGTTGACGCCGGCGGCGGCCCAGGGTACAAGGTAGGCCACATAGTTATAGGTGAGTCCAACAATGAGCGCCCCCACCAAAGACCCTGTCACGCTCCCCAAGCCCCCAATGATCACCACTATGAATGCGAAAAGGAGATAGGTGCCGCCCATGTCCGGGTAAACCTGAAGACTGAATATGGACATGGCCAACCCTCCCAGGGCCGCCAGCCCCGCACCCACAGCAAAGACTCCTGTGAAGAGCAGGTAGATGTTATGTCCCATGGCCTGGACCATATCTCTGTCCTCTACCCCGGCCCGAACAATGGTCCCCAGTTTTGTCTTTTTGAGAATGAGCTGTAGCACAGCGTAGACCATGGCGCCGATGACGATACAGATGACACGGTATCTGTAAACGATGACATCCATGATGTCCCAGTTCCCCGCAAACGTCAGAGGCACGGTCATTGTCTCGTCATTGGGCCCCCAGAAGACCCGAATCAGTTCCACAAGAACAATGGTGGCGCCAAAGGTGATGAGAATTTGAAAAAGGTGATTTCCGTAGACACGACGCACGATCACCCTTTCCAGGACAACTCCCAAAAGGGCAACCGCCACCATGGCGGCGACAATGGCAATGAAAAAGACCGCCAGATTTTGAAGGACGGAATCCGCAACCACCCATTTCATCAGGTATTTGAAGACGGTGAAGCCCACGTAGGCCCCCCATGCAAACAGGGCGCCATGGGCAAAGTTGAGGACATCCATGAGACCGAAGATGATGCTCACGCCCGAGGCTACGAGAAACAGAAGCATCCCCATGGCGATGCCTGCAATGGTGAGGGTAAGATAGGTCTTGGGTTGTATCCCGATGAGGGGGAGGAGAAGGAGAACAATTGCACCTGCTATGGTAAGTTCCTGGTTCCACCGCCTCAAAATGGACTCAGCCATTGAAGTTACTCCTGGTTTCCTGGGTTTTACTCCTCAGCCTCGGAGATGCCGAGATATTTGCTCTGCAACGCCTCGTCTTGGATCAGCGCTTCCACATGGCCGGCGTGGGCGACCATCCCGTCGTCCAGGATAAAAAAATAGTCTCCCACCGAACTCGCCATGTAAAAATTCTGTTCTACCAGGACGACTACACTGTGTTCCTTGATCCGGTTAATGGCATCGATAACGGCATCCACAATGATGGGTGCAAGACCCTTTGAGGGTTCGTCGATAAGGAGCAGAGAGGTGTCATTTACAATGGCTCTGGCAATGGCGAGCATCTGTTTTTGGCCACCGCTCAAGTTCCCGGCTTTTGCCTTCCAGAACTTCTTGAGATCGGCGAACATTTCCAAGGTCCTGTCCAGTCTGCGGGCCGTGGCCTCATTTTCCACAAGCATGGCCACCCGCATATTTTCTTCCACGGTGAGTTCGGAAAATATCCCCATGTTTTCCGGAACAAAACCAATCCCCATCCGGGCGATCTCAAATGGCCTGTTCTTTTGGATCTCCTTTCCCTTATAGATGATTTTTCCCTTGGAGGAAGGAAGGAGACCGATCACGGTCTTTAGCGCGGTGCTTTTCCCTGCCCCGTTTCGGCCGATAAGGACCGTTACCGCATCGGCCTTCGCATCAAAGGAAATCCCTTGAAGGATGTGGTGCTGGCCTATAAACGTGTGGACCCCTTGGACCTCTAGAATCGTTTCATCCACGCCTTGCTCCCCCACCCAGATAGGCCTCTTGGACCGCCTTGTTCTTGCGAATTTCTTCCGGGTCGCCTTCTGCAATGAGCTTCCCGTCCTGAAGGACGGCGATCGTGTCTGACAGGGTCATGATCATATCCATCTTATGCTCCACCAGGAGCATGGTTCGATCCTTGGCGTCTTTGATCCTTTGGAGTATCTCCAGGATGGCCGGGACTTCCTCCTGGGACATACCGGCAGTGGGCTCGTCCAAAAACAAGATTTCCGGTTCCAAGGCAAGGAGGATAGCAATTTCGAGTTTCCGCTGCTCGCCATGGGTCAGGGAGCTTGCGGGCGAGGCCCATTTTTTGTCCAGGAGCACGTCCTCTAAAATAGAATAGGCCTCCTCCTCTAGTCCCGGAAAATGAAGATAGTTCCGCCAAAAGTTGAGTCCTATGGACTTGCGGGACTGGATCGCAACCCGCACATTTTCAAGGACCGTCAAGACAGGAAAAATATTGGTCAACTGAAAAGATCGGCCCATCCCCAAACGCGTCCTCTGTACAGCGCTGAGATGGGTTATATCATTTCCTTTTAGGAGAACCCTTCCCTCGCTCGGTTTGTACTGGCCGGTCATAAGGTTGAACAGGGTGGTCTTTCCGGCCCCGTTGGGTCCGATAATGGATTTGAGGACAAAGGGCTCAACCAGGAGATTTACATGGTCCACCGCCACATGCCCCCCAAAGCGGATGGTCAGGTCCCTGGTCTCCATGATAAGGTCTGGGGTCTTTTCAATCATCTTTGATCCACACGGTCCTTGAACCCGGGCTGGGGATGGCAAAATGGGGGTTCACATTAAAACAGTGCCTGAACGATAAATTCTGTTCAGGCAAGACAGTCTTGTGGCCCGCAGACCCACAATGAGCAAGCGTCTTTGTGGGTCTGCCATGGTTGTCCCCGACGCTACTTCTTGTTCATAATAGGTGGGGCCGTCTCTTCCATTGACAATTCCTTGGTGAGAACAGGAATGGCCCATTCCACATCCGGTTTCACGTCGAGTTCAAACGCAAACATGGATTGAAGGGCCTGGTGGTCTTCCTTTCGGAACTTCATTTTCCCCTTGGGAGTCATAAACTCCATCCCCTCCATGGTGGTGATCAGGGTCTCGGTGTCCGTCTTTCCCCCTGATCGCTTGATGGCTTCCACCACGGCGCCCGCCGCAGCAAAGCCTCCGCAGGTAAAAAAATCCGGCGGCCCGTTAAAGCGTTTGTAGTGTTCTTTCACCAGCCAGTCGTTAACTGGGTTTTTGGGGTTCTCGTAGTAATAATAAATCGAGCCCTTCATTCCCTTGAGCGGCTTCATCAGCTTGAGAGCGGCCAGGACATTCCCTCCACTGGCGATCTCAATGCCATATTTGTCAAGGCCGGCTGCCATCAACTGGGGCAAGGGGCCTCCCTTTCCCGCCCAGATGATCCAGACATACTTGGGGGCTGGCTTATCCTTCAAGGCCTCGATAATCCTCTGGACCGGGGCCGTGAAATCCGTGCCCTTTGGATCGCAGTACTCCTCATGGACCACCTTTGCGCCGAGTTCTTCAGCGGCCTTTTTGTACGCAGCGATGCCGTCCCGGCCAAAGGCATAGTCCTGTCCGATACAGGCGATACTGACACCTGGCTTGGACACGGCAACGGCATTGGAGATCGCGTCCTGGCTGGAGTTACGACCGGTACGGAATATGTAGCGGTTCCAGTTTTTCCCGGTAATGGAATCAGCCACGGCGGGCTCTACTATGAGGATCTTCTTGAATTGCTGGGCCACGGGGAGCACGGCCAGGGCCACCCCACTGCTTGTGGGCCCTATTGCCAGATCCACCTTGTCGTCGCTGTAGAGCTTTGTGAGGAGCATCTTTGCCCTTGCCGCTTTTAGCTGGGTGTCCTCAACGATCAGTTCCACAGGCCTTCCGTTGATCTTATTGGTTCCATTGGTGAAATACTCCAACCCCATCTTGAATCCGGTGACTTCGGCCTTCCCGTAAATCTCATAAGGGCCGCTCAGTCCCTGGATAATCCCGATCTTGATGGATTTGGCTGCCGTGGCCGGTGATGTCACGAGACCGAAAGCCAGAAGCACAAACACTCCTACCAAAAAACTGCGCCCAATTTTCATTTTTTGCCTCCTTTTCTTTGGTTGTTTTTTTTTGTCCACCCCGAGTTCTAAGATGGACTCCATAGGTAAGCCAAGGCTAACCCAGGCCCTTTACCCATCTCTTACTACACCTGAGAAGATGAGTCAAAGAGAAGATTTGTCTAATAGGGGAATCCCCACGCATCTCATTCCCGAAGCTATAAGGAGAATCTTTTGATTTGGCGGCATCGCTCTGCGCCTTTGGTGGATACAGACGCGCGTGTACTGTGGAGGTGGATCTTTTAGCCCTTGGAATACAACCGATTTCTGGTACATACGGACACGGCAAGGCAAACAACAATGACAGCGAAGCAGATAGAGAAGGCCTCACTGTAAGCGGCAGGTGGACAATTTTTTTCGCCGATCCGACCGGCCCCGGTCAAGGATGGATCCGGTCCAGACCTGTAACAGGGCCGTTCCAACGTGAAAGAGGGGGACGTCCAGAAAGCGCCGGTTAAAACCGGCATGGAGTAGGAGGTGTGTCTTCGGGTGATTAAAGTT
>JADHXI010000120.1 GCA_016783065.1 Desulfobacteraceae bacterium
TCCCAGAGACGAGGCATGTGGCAACAACTCCTGAACTACGTGAAGAATAATGTTTTGACCAGGCCTCTTTAATCTTTAGCCGTTCATGAATGAAACGAAATTCGCCATCAAGTTGAAAAATGAGGTTTGCCCCGGCCGCCATTTCATCCCAATATTCCAACTTCTGGGCATCCACAGGATTCCATGAATCAAGAAACCTCAGCACAGCAAACATTCCCTCGTCATCAAGTTTTCCACCGATAGTATGGTGGAGCTCTCTAAACGCCTCGAAGGTTTTCATGGAACGTTCTGGTTTCCCTTTATTATCAGCCCCGAGGACGTACCCTGCGTTATCCCACATAAAATTTGCGGCAATATTCACCGATTTGATCACGGCTTCCGGAACAATCATTTGTTTTGGCACTAATCTCTTTCCTGATGTTTCTCTCAAGTCGAGAACCTGAAGCAGTTTCCCTTCATGGTTAAGCAACAAGGAAAAACTGATGCCTTTTGTGTTAAATCCCAAGGGAGGGATATCCACATTGGTGTCTTTTTCTAATCTATTGTAGTAAATATCCAATGCCTGAAGGATCATGATTTAACCTCCTTTCCGTCAAATGGAGGCACTTTGATGATCCCGTTGCGCATCTCAGCCCTGAAAAATCTTGCTTCCATGTTGTTTTCAAAATCCATGTCGTGCAGCATCCAGCCCAAATCCTGCTCGCCGACGAGCTTTGATTGAGGGATACCATCCTCTATCAATTCAAAATGCGCGGGGAACTCACGGCAGCCAAGATATGGATGATGAGAACATTTTCCTTTGCGTGCGCGACGGTCGAAAGTTTCTTTGTGCTTGGCTACGTTCTTGTCTTCAGAACCGGTTAACTCAAAATGTGCTTCAATGACGTAAGAAACGTCTCTAAGCACCATTGCGGCGCGCTGCTGACGGTCGTTTTCAATGAAGGTTTCAACAGGGCTGACACCGTCATTCATGGCTTTCTTGACAGTACCTAGTGGTAGTTTTCCGGCAAGTTCATTTCGCCTGATGTTGTCAACCCGGATTGGGTTGAACACATGGATGCGGTCTATCACCCAGGTAATTGCAGGTTTCCAGTAAATAGCCTCAAGGATTCCACGGGCAGCCGACGGCGTCATTACGTCGTAGCTCACCCGTTCCACCTTCATCTCCGGCCGCGTGAAACAGGCATAATCACCCCAGACTCTCAGTTTTATCCCATATGACATCAAGACACCTCCTTTCTATTACAATATATCTTCAATTTCAGACGGTTGACTTCTTACATTATCAAGCTTTCAACTTCATGAAAGGTCGGGTCCTCCGGACAAAGCCCAAGGTCATCACGATAAATATCCATGTTGATTAACACACAATATTGATCATGTAGACGCTCAACACTGCCTGCATATTCCAGCCTGCCCAGTACCTTCGGATACACCTCCACGGTGAAACGCTGAGCCTTTCTGGCAAACAGCGCCGGATGCTCAGAATAACGAAGACCGCTGATGATCTTTTCCGCTTCCTTGTTCCAGGGGATAATAATAGATACAGCACCGTCTTTTATAATCTTGAACTTTTTATCCACGACCCTGAAAGGGAAATTTCCATTTATTGCGTCTTCCGCCAGGTCATCCAGTATCCGATATTCATCAAGATTTTCTCCTCTCATCCAATAGAGTGCCCTGAAATATTCGCTAACCGCTTCCTGCGATAAAAGATCGTCATGGTGCCGCATCACACCTTCGGCAGTCTGGGCTGCCTGACGGAAGTGACCCGGTGGAAAACCTTCTTCAGGAGAAAAAACAAAAAACTGTCCACCTTCAACCAACTTTCCTTCCCTGTTACAACGACCCGCGGCCTGGGCGATGGAATCAATGCCCGCAACTGAACGAAATACAACGGGAAAGTCGATATCCACCCCTGCCTCAATTAGCTGTGTGCTAATAACCCGACATGACCTCCCATCAAGGAGAGCCGACCTTATCTTGTTGAGGGTTGTGGTCCTGTGTTCGGGGCACATTAGAGCGCTCAGGTGATAACATCCTTCTGTCTCATCACGAATCCGCTCGAAGATTTTTCTGGCATGTCCTCGCGTATTGACGATACACAGTGCTTGTTCGTATTTACATAATCTGATTACTAACCCATCATCAGAGATCACCGGCAGCTTTCTTACTTGAACTCGTTTAAATTCTGCATAAAGTTTACCCGGATCAAAAACAATCTCATGCACGCCTTCCAATCCGTTCTTAAAGGTTTCGGTTGTCGATAAGGCTGGCTGGGTGGCTGTACATAAAACTATGGATGTTTTATAGGTAACTGTGAGCTCTCTGAGAACTTCAAGACATGGCTTTAGCAAGGGTACCGGGAGCATTTGAGCCTCATCCAGGATAACTACGCTGTTCGCTATATTATGAAGTTTCCTGCACCTCGATGACCGACTGCGGTATAACGACTCAAAGAATTGGACGTTTGTAGTAACTATTATCGGGGCATCCCAGTTTTCCGAAGCGAGGCGGGAACGGTGATCTTCTTCGTCCGGTTCGAAATTGCTGTGGTGCTCCAGCACTGCATCGTTCCCCAAAATCTCTCGAAAAACTGCCGCATTCTGCTCGATGATGCTGGTGTATGGAATGACATAAATAATCCTTTTCAAATTGTATTTGAGGGCATGCTTCATGGCGAAAGCAAGAGATGAAAGCGTCTTTCCGCCACCTGTTGGAACGGTTAAGGAAAATAGACCTTGAGGGAACCGGGCAGCATCAAGACAATTTCTTAAGATTGCAGCCCGGTGCTTATTGATCGGTGTCCCGGGAGCATTCTCGGCCAATTTAATGAGAGCGGAACCAAGTTTGTTATCCAATTCAGGTAAAGCGGGATACCCTTTTCGCCATAAGGACCTCTCTCTATCCATAAACATTTCAGTATCAAGAAAATCCGCATCTACAAGACAGGAATAAAGCATTCGTATAAAAAGGGAGATTTGAAAGGCAAACCGCTTACGATCATGGTTAAGATTAAAGGGTAGATCACCTAAGCTTTTGGTATTGAGGATATATTCAGGGCAGGAAGAATAGTCAGGGATGGTTTTTTTGAGCCGGTCATGGAGACACGCATCATTGGATTTTCCATCCAGAAGGCCGGCGTGGTGTCCGGCAATGGTATAAGCCAATAGTTTCCCTTTATCCTTCAATAGGTTGAAAGCATTCTGGGCACCTGCGGTGGAGTGATCTATACGTCCTGGTCTTGTTTCAATATGGGCATCACTTCCATGTTGAATGCCGAGCTTCTGCTGAAATTCACTCGAATACTTTCCAATGTCATGCCATAACCCAGCGAGATTACCCCAATCTCCTGCGCCAAGAGGTTCAGCAAATGATCTTGCCATTTGTGCGACATTTTTGAGATGTTCTTCTAGTGTCTGCCACTCAGATGGTGGCTTTCCCTCAAGACTATGTGCATAATATTCCTTGCTCAAGATTAACCCCTCCAGGCTCTTCGGGTTTATACGCTACCACACTATTTTGACAGATACGGTCAAAAGGAACTTGGAAAATTTCTTCCTCTTGGATCTTACCAAACCATCAACCCCGCCTCAGAAATCCCTAAAAAAAAACGCCTTCAGGTACACTAACCCAAAGGCGTCGATTAATATCGCTGTTTGTAATCCGGTAATCATAAGGGCTAGCTCGTAAGCCCATGGCTTTTGTTTCCCAGCATCCCGGAAGGTTTAACTCTTTCAGGTTCACATCTTGTGAAATTTTACCTAATTACTTGTCAGTGTGTCAACATTTTATTCCAATTCGTGGTATCTGTAACCTGAAAATTGGGATACAGCCCAAAATATAGCCCAGTGGTTTGACAGATAAGGTCAATTTGATTGTAGATTTTTGATTTTCGATTGTGGATTTTGCAGGTACGGAAAAGGAAGAGGGCAATTTGATTACAGATTTTAGATTGCGGATTGCGGATTTATAAAAAAATCTGTCATTAGATCCGGAATCGAGCAAAAAACACGTCAGTCGATTGGGGATTGTGGATTGTTTCCCACGGGAAGAAGGCGGTAGGCTGAGGGCAGAGGGCAGCGGGCGGGGGGGAAAAGAAGTAGTACAGAAAGGATCTGATGAGGGGTGTAAGTTTTGGGAGAAAGGGGGAGGATTCACGGCAAATAGGAAGTTAACTCAGAATAAGTAGCTTTTCTGGTTTCCATGCCCATATTCCTTGTGCATGTTGGGGATAGTGTTGGGGATAGGTTTTTTAGGCAAAGAAAA
This sequence comes from Desulfobacteraceae bacterium, assembly GCA_016783065.1. GTDB lineage: Bacteria > Desulfobacterota > DSM-4660 > Desulfatiglandales > Desulfatiglandaceae > JABMQV01. The sequence continues at coordinate 4,270 of JADHXI010000120.1, forward strand.
GGGGTCAGTCAAATCGACGTAACCCCTTGAAATTACTTTGGCGGGCGATGCGCGACTCGAACGCGCGACCTCTGGTTCCGGAGACCAACGCTCTATCCAACTGAGCTAATCGCCCTGGATGCTTTTCTAGTAACAGATTCATGAAATCAGGTCAAGCCCGGGGCAGGAAACATGATGGGAGCCTCAGGGAGGTGATTGGGACGTGGATGAAATTTCCCAGAGTTATTGGGCAATTACGATATTGACAATATGAAATGGCTATGTTACCAATCAACAAGAATTTATTAGTTTAATACAAGCTGGAAGCCTTCAGCAGGAGTATGAAAATGAATGAAGAGAAAAAGGGAGAGGAAGAACTCTTCGACTTTGAGTTTGACGAATTGCCTGACGAGGATGTTGGAGAGACGACCAGCACTTTCGGCACTTCAGCGCCTGAAGAGGAAATCCTGGAGCTTACCAATATTGTCGGGAAAGAGGATGAGACTGGGAGTGTTGAAGGCTCGGGATTTGATGATTTAGAGAGGATGCTGGAGGAAGATCCCGGCGAAAAAAAGGCGGCAGAAGAACCGATTGGGATATCCGAAGAGCGGATTGAGGCCATCATAACCAAAGTGGTTTCTGATGTCGTGGAAAGGGTTACACGGGAGACCATGACAAATGTTGCGGAGAAAGTGATCCGAGAGGTCATCGATGACTTGAGACAAAGCCTTGATTTACCGCCGGAGTAAAACGGTTTCCCAAGATTTTCGTTAAAAACTTTAAATAAGGCATAGGGGGTTGAGAAACAACGCAACCCCCTTTTTTTGGTTGTAAACATTTATGGGTTCATCCAGCGGCAAGCCCCTTGATGGAATGATCTTATCTTGATAAACTATACTCTCTTTTGATCCGAATAGGGCTTTGCCACGCATCATTATCCGGACCCTGTGAACCGTTACGTTTTTTGAGGAGTGGTTGATAGATGGAAAGACAAATTATTGCCAAGAGTTATGAACCCAAAGAGGTTGAACAGAAATGGTACGAATTTTGGGAGGAAAATGGCCTGTTTCGGGGAGAAGGCCGTTCTCAGAAGGCCCCCTTTAGCATTGTTATCCCCCCTCCCAATGTTACAGGGTCCCTCCACATGGGTCATGCCCTCAATAACACTTTGCAGGATATTTTATGTCGATATAAGAGAATGAAGGGGTTTAACGTCCTGTGGCAGCCCGGTATGGACCACGCGGGGATAGCCACCCAGAATGTGGTGGAAAAGGACCTGGCCGCCAAGGGATCTGACCGCCACGCGATTGGACGCGAAAGATTTGTCGAACTCGTCTGGGAGTGGAAGAAGAAATATGGTGGACTGATAATCAATCAGTTGAAAAGACTCGGGTGTTCCTGTGATTGGAGCAGGGAGCGCTTTACCATGGATGAGGGCCTTTCCAGGGCAGTAAGGGAGGTCTTTGTTCGGCTTTATGAGGAAGGGCTCATTTACAAGGGAGACTATATCATCAACTGGTGTCCCAGATGCCAGACAGCCCTGGCCGATCTGGAGGTTGAGCATGAGGACACCGACAGCCACCTCTATCATATCCGCTATCCCTTTGAGAGCGGGGAGGGGCATTTGGTGGTTGCAACGACCCGGCCCGAAACCCTCCTTGGAGATACGGCCGTTGCCGTAAATCCGGAAGATGAGCGTTATGGATCCTTATCCGGTGCGTATGTGCTCCTGCCGGTGCTTAACAAACCGATCCCTGTTATATTTGATAGTTATGTGGACACGGAATTTGGCACCGGGGCCCTGAAGATCACTCCTGCCCACGACCCCAACGATTTTGAAATCGGTAATACCCACAACCTCGAAAGGATTGTGGTGATTGATGACAATGGAAGGATGAACGAACTGGCGGGTCCCTATGTGGGAATGGACAGGTTTGAGTGTCGTGAGAAGATTTTGGAAGATCTGGAGCAGGCCGATTTGCTGGAAAAAATCGAGCCTTACAGACACGCGGTGGGGCACTGCTATCGGTGCAAGACAATGATCGAACCCATCCTTTCAAAACAGTGGTTTGTGAAGGCTGGGCCGCTGGCAGAAAAGGCGAGCCAGGCGGTGAGAGAGGGAAGCACCAGGATATACCCCTTGAATTGGGAAGGGGTCTACTTTGAATGGATGGATAATATAAAGGACTGGTGTGTTTCGAGGCAGATCTGGTGGGGGCACCGTATCCCCGCCTGGTATTGCGGGGAATGTGGAGAGATCCATGTTGCCAAAGTAGAACCGGAGAGCTGCGGGGCATGCGGGAGCAGGAGTTTTGAACAGGAAACTGATGTCCTTGACACATGGTTCAGCTCAGCGTTGTGGCCATTTTCCACACTCGGGTGGCCGGATGACACGGACGAACTGGAGACATTTTATCCCACTTCCGTCCTTGTTACCGGTTTTGACATCCTATTCTTCTGGGTTGCAAGGATGATGATGATGGGGCTCCATTTCAAGGGAGACGTACCCTTCAGGCAAGTCTATATCCATGCCCTGGTGAGAGACGCAGAAGGGAAGAAGATGAGCAAATCAAAGGGGAACGTCATTGATCCCGTTGAGGTGATGGATGAATTCGGTACAGACGCCTTCCGCTTTACCCTGGCCGCCCTGGCAGCTCAGGGGCGAGATATCAGGCTTTCCGAAGAGCGGATTCTGGGTTACAGGCATTTTGTAAACAAATTATGGAATGCCGCACGATTTGTCCTGATGAACCTGGAAGGGGGGGAGGATGCCAAAGAAGGAGAAAGAATCCGTACCCTCCCGGACCGCTGGATTCATACCAGGCTAAGCCAAGTGAGCGAGGAAGTTACAAAGGCCTTGGAGGATTTTCGATTCAATGAAGCGGCAGGACTTTGCTATCAGTTCATATGGCATGAGTTTTGTGACTGGTTCCTGGAGATGGCCAAACAGGGCCTTTATGGAGACGATACGGCCACGAAGAAATCCTTGAAGACGGCTATCAGGGAGGCACTTATGGCAGCCTTGAAACTTCTCCACCCCTTTATGCCATTTGTTACCGAGGAAATATGGCAAAAACTTCCCGGAGCCGAGGGCAGCATAATGAAGGCCAAATTTCCGCAAGCCTCCGATTTTGTGAGGGATGAAGCGGCGTCAAAGGAGATGGGGATACTTATGGAGGTAATCAGCGGGATTCGCAATATACGCGGCGAGATGAACATTGCCCCTTCCAAGAAGGTTAATGTCCTCATGGATGTCCCTGACGCGGGAGAAGCCGGTGTGTTGAGAAATAATTTGGATCATATCAAGACCCTGGCAAAGGTGGAAAACGCCTCCATTGAGGTTGGCGCCCCAAAACCAGAGGCATCAGCGACGGCAGTAATAGGTCACACATCCGTTCATGTTCTCCTGAAAGGTCTCCTCGACTTTGAGGAGGAGCGAAAAAGATTAAGGAAAGAGATCAAGAAAATTGAAAAGGAAATTGGCACCTCAAGTAAAAAGCTATCCAACGATGCTTTCTTGCAAAAGGCGCCTTCTGAAATCGTTGCTAAAGTTAAAGATAAAGTTGAGGATTTATCCTTAACGCTAACAAAATTAAAACAAAACCTTGAATTTTTTGAAACAGTCAAGGATTGATGCATTCGTAAAAAATCAAGATCTCACGCAAAGGCGCAAAGCTCGCAAAGTTAACTTGTTAATATTAAAAGATATTTCCTTGACGTTCTTGACGTCTTTGGGAGAACACATACTTTTTACGAGACCATCAAGATTGATTCCACAATGAGCGCCTTTCACAGGGTAAAAATCGCGGATTGCTTGATCGCTTGTCTACTTTGGAAGACCTGGATCCGGGTCGTTGCGCAACCGGTGATGTGAGCTGATATGGAAAACCGAAGGATGGAGTCATGGACGTCCCTGCAATTGATGTGAAAGATTTGCAGTTTTCCTACAGGGATACTCCTGTCCTTGAGGAAGTCACCTTTTTAGTGGAACAGGGTGATTTCCTGGGGGTGCTGGGACCCAACGGCGGCGGCAAGACTACCCTTTTGAAGCTTCTGCTTGGAATTTTGAAACCGCGTGGCGGGAGGATAAGCATATTGGGGGAGGCGCCCCACAATGCCAAACACAGGGTGGGGTATATGCCTCAAAACACGGATTTCAATGTGAATTTTCCCATCTCGGTTCGGGAAATTGTGCTGATGGGGAGATTAGATGGATCGCGCCTCTGGGGGTGGCATTCCCGCAAGGATCACTTGAAGGCTGAGGAGGTCTTAAAGAAGGTGGGCATGTGGGAGTACCGCCGTGTCCCCATCGGGAGCATTTCCGGTGGACAAAGACAACGGGTTTTTATTGCAAGGGCCCTGGCCACCGATCCCGAGATCCTTTTTCTGGATGAGCCCACGGCCAGTGTCGACTCTGAATTTGAGACGGATCTCTATGACTTTCTGAGAGAACTGAATAAGGAAGTGACTATTCTGGTGGTCACCCATGATATCGGTGTGATATCCCGCTACGTTAAGTCGGTTGCATGTGTGAACCGCACAATGATAGTCCACAAGGGGAGAGAAATTACCCCGGAGATGATCGATATGGCCTACCAGTGCCCGGTGGATCTGGTCGCCCACGGATTGCCCCACCGTGTCCTGCCCACGCATAAGGGGGAGTGAAATGTGGGATGCCCTGCAGTTTGAATTTATGAGAAATGCCCTCCTTGCCGGAATTCTGGTCAGTATCTCATGCGGAATCATCGGTTCCCTCGTTGTTGCCAATCGGATTGTGTTTCTCTCGGGAGGTATTGCGCACGCAGCCTTTGGAGGTATAGGGCTGGCATTTTATCTGGGTTTTTCCCCAGTCCTGGGAGCAGGCCTTTTTTCTGTCGCCGTATCTCTGATTATGGGTGCGGTAACTCTGAAATCCAAACACAGGGCCGATACCATCATCGGGGTGCTCTGGGCCGTTGGCATGGCTCTTGGAATCATCTTTATTGATCTTACCCCGGGTTATAATGTGGACGCTATGAGCTATCTTTTTGGGAGCATTTTGTCTGTCTCAATGGCAGATATATGGTTTGTGGTTGGCTTGGACGGAATAATATTTCTGATTATCCTTGCCTTCTACAGAGAGTTCCTTGCTATGTCCTACGATGAGGAGTTCGCCTTTGTGGTGGGAGTTCCCGTAAAATCCCTGTACTTTCTTCTACTCTGCATGACGGCCCTTTCCATCGTAATGATCATAAAGGTTGTGGGTCTGATTCTGGTTATTGCCCTCCTGACAATTCCCCCTTACATTGCAGAGAAATATACCGGTTCTCTGTGGAAAATGATGGTGCTCTCATCTCTGCTGGGTATTCTCTTTACAATTGTCGGGTTGTGGCTTTCCTACAGCTATGATTTTACCTCGGGCGCTACAATTATCCTGGTAGCCGGCGCAGCCTTTTTTCTCACCCAGATCACACGCTCCCTCAGAGGACATACACTCCAGGCAGATAGGAGATGACAAAAAGCATTTAACACGGTTCGTTCCAACATTCCATGTGGCTGACCTCAAAAATAGCCACTTAAGAACCTTTAATTTCAATGGGTTGGGGAATTCCCGAGTAAGTTCTCAATAAACCCGGGTACCGTGGGGTTCGGCCATTTCTTTCAGGCGCTCTCTAAACCTGTAGTTGCAACGTGGCTGATATTTAGGGTTTTACCGAAGCACGGAGAAGTTAATAGGGGTTCAGGAGGAGAAAACCCCAAATATCAGCCACTGCGAAAGTGAAAAGTAAATTCACTTTGAGAGAGCGCCCGAAAGAAACGCCCGAACCCCACTCCTGAAATTCTGTTGTTGCTCCCGGGTTTATTGAGAACTTACATTCCCGAGACGTATTTCCGGGAGGAGGAGAAGAGCTGTGATCTTGGATATCTTTTCAGGTAGAAGAAGGAGTAGGGGGGGCGATAGAAAAGATGCAACCTATGAGGCGATCCAGATCATAGAAAAATTTGCCCCAAAGGAGTACAGTTCGGAAAGGGAAGTTCACTATTATAACTACAAGATGCTGGGGCCATATCTGAGGCCGCTTCTGGCTTTACTTGACCTCTTGTCCCAGAGGCAGCGGCTCCAGGATGACCGGCCGGTTTTTGCCAGGGAGTTATTCCTCAGGCTTAAGGACTTCTACGACCCGAGAAACAGGCTGTCACCGGCCGAGGCCACAAGTGATGGGGGCCTGGTAAAGAGGTTCCGTGAACTCTTCTTGTTTTTTTACAACATCAAGGACCTGCCAGCTGAGGATATGGAGGAATGGCTGGAGGATATCACCCGATAACACAACACTAAGGGTCTGCGTAAAAATAACTTCGCAGAATTGGCGCCCAGATTTAGGTCAGATTTGGCTGTGCCGATTGAGCAAAACCATAGGAATAGTAGTACTATTTCGAGGATTTTGCAATTGAGGCGCGGCCGAAGGTGGCCTGAAGCCGGGATGCGAAAATGTGAAGTTATTTTTGCGCAGGCCCTGAGCAAGGAATGGAAGCAAAAGAGATAGCGAGTCAACATAATCCCACCTTCAGGACCGTTCTGAGACTGGCAAAGGCCAGAGGCATCAGGAAATATGGACTGAGTCTCTTGTCGGGTCAAAGACAGGTGACGGAAGTGTTGAGAGAGTTCCCTGAGCGGTGTGCCGGTATCATCTTTTCAGATCCTCAAGTCCCGCCTAACGGTGCAGTAAAGGAAGACATCCCCACCTATCATTTCACCCCGGACCTCTTCAGGCAGATTGACGTCTTTGGTACCCGTCAACCCATTTTGCTCGTCAGTTTCGAAGTGCTCCCTGTACTGGATGATACCCTGTGGCCTCCTGGCTGCACAGTGTGTATTCCTTTCCAGGACCCGGCAAATGTTGGGGCGGTCATACGGGCGGCTGCAGCCTTTGGGGTTTCCAGGGTAGTGCTCTTGAAGGAGGCCGCACACCCTTATCATCCAAAATCTTTTCGGGTTGCCGGCAGCAACCTCCTGAGGATCCCTCTGTTTGAAGGGCCTTCGCTGGCGGAAATGAACAGATACATGGTCCCCATAATCACGCTTTCCCCGACAGGAATGGACATCGAAAAATACAAATTTCCCCCCTCATTCTGTCTGGTTGCCGGTCTTGAAGGGCCCGGGCTTCCAGATCATCTTAAAGGTACGGCTCAAATATCCATCCCCATGGAACCGGGAATAGAATCCCTAAACGCAGCCATGGCCACGGGAATTGCCCTTTATCTTTGGCGGAACAGATAAGGGCGTGACCGATAGGGAGAGACCTTTGCAAAACGCCCCCTTTTGGCCAATCTCGGCGCCTGCCCCGTAGCTCCGGAAGATGGTACTGGGGTCAGGCTCAAATTTCAATCCTCGAAATATTCAATATATTCCTGTGGTTGGAATTCTCGCCTTCCCCTCCGGGCCGTAGGCCCTACAGGCCGGAGGCTTGATCTTGACCAAAATTGAACATTTTTCAAAGGTCTCAGAGAGATGATGGATAACCTGCCAAAAATTGACAAAATCACTGTTTGAAATTACAAATTTTGTCACTTGCCGGAAAGGAAGACGGGCAACCTGCTGATTTCACGATACATTTTTGTGGCATAGTGTTTGCAGAGAAAATTTGATCAAACGCCACGTCAACCTGAATAGGCCATACCAGAGGACTCGCTGAAGTGTCTTAACCTGTTTAGTCAAAGGGGTGCTTGGAATTGGGGAAAGGAATTTATTAGGAGGGGATGTCTATGAATTTTTTATTTGAAATGGAATTTTGTGCCCCGGTATATCAAATTGCGTTGCTACTGGTTTTGAGTACGACATTTCTTATTCTTGGAAAAGCAAAAATCGGGCTGCTCGTGAACT
>JADHXI010000121.1 GCA_016783065.1 Desulfobacteraceae bacterium
TAAGCCTATCAGAAAAGTCTGGAATGTCAAGACGAATCAGAAATATTTTAATCAGTGTATACACAAAATTCAAAGAAATTAGGTGTAATTTCGGCAAGTTAAAGATTTAGGGTAAGATTTTGTAATAAACTCGCGCTAGAGGGCGGATCAGAAATGAAACCCCTTGTTTGTTTTATAGATGACTCCGACTTTGAACATGATCTCGTGCGGAAGGAAATCGCCCCCAATGCCCCCGATCTCGAGTTTCTCCAGGTATTCACCTTTGAGGAGGCAAGGGAGAGCCTGGGTACAGAGGTACCTGACCTTTTCCTGCTCGATTTGTGGGGGAAAGATGAGGATGTGCTTGAGCCCTCCATCACACCAAGAGAGAAACTTGAAGAGAGAATCGCCAGGTTTCCCACGTTGGACCACGTCTATGAGGGACTGGATGACCATAACGGGGAGGTCACCAAAGAATACTTGAGAAGGTTGTTTGCGATTGTGGACGGCTGGCGAACCCTCTTTGAAGGGGTTTGTGATAGAATTGGTCAGAACAGGAAATATGGCATTTCAAATCTCAAGCAGGTCAGGAAGTATTATTTTGGTGTCCCTGCGGTCGTCTATACCAGGAAGTCCATGATCAATGACGTCGTGGCCATATTCAGGGCGGGTGCTGCCGATCTCTTTATCAAACCCACCGGATCCAACGACGCGGAAACGCGCCGTCTTACCAGAGAATATTCCCCCCAATTGATAGTCGGACTCAGACGGAAAATGGAGCAAAGGAGAGGCGCCCATAGGGCTCAAAGGGTCTCTTGACAAAGCTTTTTCCGATGCTTAACGTTTCGTAGTCTCTGTGAATTCAAGGAATGATAGTGTTAGTAAGGAGTAACGTGCGGGTCGGTCTGCCATGGAAAAAGAGGAACAAAAGGTCGGGGGAAGTTCTTTAGAAGATTCGGGAGAGCGTGCAGAGGAAGAGCACGGGTCAGAACCTGATAAAGATGAAGAAATCCCCCTGGAGAAAATGACCAAGCTGCAATTGCTTGAGAAGGTAAAAGAAGTCCAGGACTTGGCAGATAATAATTTTGACCTTTACCTCCGCTCACAGGCGGACATTGATAATGTAAGAAAGAGGGCTCAGAAGGACAAGACCGATCTGCTGAAGTTCTCAAATGAGTCGTTGATCAAGCAGTTGTTACCTGTGGCGGATAGCCTTGAAAAGGCCGTCGCCCACAGCGAGGAAGGCAACTCGATCGATGCCCTAAGGGAAGGGGTGGAGTTGACGCTGAAAGCCTTGATGGACACCCTGGATAATGCAGGGTTGGAAGAGGTGAAGTCGTTGGGAGAGCCCTTTGACCCCAATTTCCATGAGGCCATATCAAAACAGGAAGATAGCTCTGTGAAACCCGGGACGGTGATTCAAGAACTTCAAAAGGGTTATCTTCTCAATGAGAGACTCATACGACCTTCAATGGTCATAATTAGTAAGAACTAAGGTTTAACCTGATAAGAAATACATTCTTGATCATTCAATATTATCGATACGGGGTAAATGGTTCTGGTTACCTGTATCTTAAGAAATAAAAAAGTCGTGGTTTTAAGGAGGCAGGGAGATGGGAAAAACGATAGGAATTGATCTCGGGACTACCAATTCGTGTGTGGCCGTAATGGAGGGGGGCGACCCCGTGGTAATTGCCAATGCAGAGGGAAGCAGGACCACCCCTTCTGTGGTGGCCTTTACAGATAACAACGAGAGATTGGTTGGCCAGACCGCCAAGAGACAGGCGGTGACCAATCCCGAGAATACGGTTTTTGCGGTGAAGAGACTCATTGGAAGAAAATATGATTCACCTGAAGTACAAAAGGATATCAAAGTACTCCCCTATAAGATTGTGAAGGCGTCCAACGGAGATGCCAGTGTCAGCATCAAGGGTAAAGATTACAGCCCTGCCGAGATATCTGCGATGATATTGCAGAAGATGAGAGAGACCGCAGAGGATTATCTTGGAGAGAAGGTCACCGATGCAGTTATTACGGTGCCGGCCTACTTTAATGACAGCCAGAGGCAAGCCACCAAGGATGCCGGTCGAATTGCAGGGCTCAAGGTGGAAAGGATCATCAATGAGCCGACGGCTGCATCCCTCGCCTATGGCATGGATAAAACGGGAGACAGAAAGATCGCAGTCTTTGACTTGGGTGGGGGCACCTTTGACATATCTATCCTGGAGATCGGTGAAGGCGTGTTTGAGGTAAAATCCACCAATGGTGATACACACCTGGGCGGTGAGGATTTTGATCTTCGGATAGTCGATTATTTGGCGGATGAATTTAGAAAGGACCAGGGGATTGATCTGCGAAATGACAAAATGGCCTTACAGAGGCTGAAAGAAGGGGCGGAAAAGGCCAAGGTAGAGCTATCCGGCTCGATGGAGACAGACGTGAATCTGCCCTTTATTACGGCTGATGCCAGCGGTCCCAAACACCTCAATATCAAGTTGTCACGTGCTAAACTGGAGGCCTTGGTAGACGACCTGATTGAAAAGGTACAGGGGCCTTGTAAGACGGCCCTAAATGATGCGGGAATTAAGACCGGCGATATTGATGAAGTGATCTTGGTGGGCGGCATGACCAGAATGCCCAAGGTCCAAACAAGAGTTAAAGAGATTTTTGGAAAAGAGCCCGGCAAGGGGGTCAATCCTGATGAGGTGGTTGCCATCGGTGCGGCCATCCAGGGCGGAGTGTTGAAGGGGGATGTGAAGGATGTGCTTCTTCTGGATGTAACCCCACTTTCCCTTGGTATTGAGACCCTGGGCGGCGTGTTTACAAAACTGATCGAAAAAAACACCACTATCCCCACCAAAAAGAGCCAGATCTTCTCAACAGCGGCGGACAACCAGCCTGCGGTGGAGATCCATGTGCTCCAGGGTGAACGAGAGATGGCTTCCAATAACAAGACCCTCGGGCGGTTTCAACTGGTGGGTATCCCGCCTGCACCCAGGGGGATGCCGCAGATCGAGGTGACCTTTGATATTGACGCCAATGGGATTGTAAATGTCTCTGCAAAGGATATGGGGACAGGAAAAGAACAGTCCATCAAAATTACCGCCTCAAGCGGGCTAAGCGAAGAGGAGATAGACAAGCTTGTTAAGGATGCGGAGTTACACGCTGAAGAAGATAAGAAAAAGAGGGAACTGATAGATGCCAGGAATATGGCCGATTCCATGATCTATTCCACCGAAAAGTCCGTCAAGGAGGTGGACGATAAGCTGGATGAAGCCACGAAGGGGAACATTGAACAGGCCATTGAAAATCTCAAAAAGGCCTTGGAAGGGGATGATTCAGAGGAAATAAAGCGTCTCACAGAAGAATTGACCCAGGCCTCCCATAAACTGGCAGAGGTAATGTACGCTCAGGCCAGCCAACAGGAGGCCCAGACTGAGGGGGCGGCCGGTGCCGGTCCTTCGACAGATCCCTCGGGCGACGAAGAGGTCGTTGATGCGGATTTTGAGGAAGTACAGAAGTGATCATTAGGCTCCTTTTTTCAAATAGGGCTATCCCCGCCATGGTGGTGGGGGTAGCCTTTTTTTTGTTCAGTTGCCAGCCCAAAATCCCGCCTCCGGCCGAGGTGGCGGTGAAAAAAGAGGTCCGGGAAGACCTCTTTGCCCTGGCAGAATCCCAAAGGGAGCGAGGGGAGCTTGCCCAGGCCTTAAAGACCTATCGGGCTTATCTCGGGCAGGAGCCAGGGAGCAATAAAGTCCCGTCCGTACTTACCCGGATGGCGGAGATATATCTTGAAAGAGGAGAATATGATAGGGGGTTGAGCCTCTTAGAGAGGATTTCTGAGGGATATCCCGACTATAGTGATCTGCCCCGGGTGGACCATGAAATAGTGAGGACCCTGCACCGCATGGGCGACTACCAGCGGGCAATAGACGAGGCCATGAAATTGCTGGAAAAATATCCGCAACACGTCTCCAAAGGGGATGTATTATTGGTGCTGGGGGACAGTTATTCAGCGTTGGGTGATAGGCCGCGGGCCTTTTACTGGTGGCTCAGGGCCGAGAAAGAGCCGTTAGATGATCTTCAAAGGCAAACAGAGCTGGAGGAAAAGCTAGGGAAAATCATAAAGACCAGCAGGGGTGAGGGAGAACTTGAAGAGCTTGCAGGGTATGCTGAGGGAACTGGTCTCGCCCCAGAAATCTACTACCGCCTGGCCAGCATCTATTCAGAAAAGAATGAACTTGGGAAGGCCCAAGAAGCGGTCGTGTCACTTGAAAAATCAACCTCGGACGGGTTCTGGGTTTCACTCGGCCGGCAGATGTTGGAGCGGATCCAAGGCGAAATGTCAGTCAAAAGGGGTGTGATTGGCTGTCTTTTGCCCTTGAGCGGGTCTTTTGCCATCTATGGCGAGGAGGTCCTCCATGGAATCCAACTCGCGATGGGGATTGGCAGCCAAGAAGAAGAGGGTCCCATCAAAGAATTAGTGATCAAGGACACCCAGGGCAAGCCGGAAGAGACCCTGGCAGGGTTGAAAGAACTGGTCAAAGAGGAAAAGGTGATGGCTATCATCGGTCCACTTTCCAGCAGGACTGCCGTAGTTGCTGCCAAAAAGGCACAGACACTAGGGGTCCCTTTGATCGTCCTTACCCAGAAGGAGGGGGTTGTGGAGGAGGGAGATATGGTTTTTCGCAACTTCCTCACACCGTCACGGGAGGTCAAGAGACTTCTCGACATTGCCGTCGGTGAGATGGGCATGAAGCGTTTTGCGATCCTCCATCCCGATAACAATTATGGACGACACTTGGCAGATCTCTTCTGGGATGGATCAGAGGCCATGGGAGGAAGGGTGACAGCCGTGGAATCATATGACCCGAACAATACAGATTTTGCAGATCAGATAAAGAAGATGACCGGTCTTTACCACCCAAGGCCCGAATCTTTTGTCAAAAGGCTTGAGGAAGAAAGACCCCCGGAGGCAGAGGAAAGCGAGCTATATCCAGAGAAACCTGAGCCTATAATAGATTTTGAAGCAGTATTCATACCGGATAACTTCCAGAGAGTCGCCATGATAGCCCCCCAACTGGTCTATCATGATGTCCTGGATGTGAGATTGATGGGGACAAGCCTCTGGCAATCACCAAAACTGCTGGAGTTGGCAGGGGAGTATGTCCAGGGTGCCATTTTCCCGTCAGGTTTTGCCGGAGACTCCCCAACCCCTGGCGCCGCGGTGTTTGCCGAGGGATATCGCGTCAATTTTGATTCAACCCCGGGAATCCTGGCGGCCACCGGTTATGATACCATCAGGCTCCTGATAAACGTGATGTCAGAGGAGGATATTCGAACCAGAAAGGATCTCCAGAAGGCGCTGCTCGGGCGGGCCGATTTTGACGGTGTAACGGGGCGAACATCATTTGATCACCAAGGCGAAGTGTTAAAAAAGCCGCTGCTACTGACCATTTCGGGCAACAAAATGATACCTTATCAGTAGCCTCGAATTGAAAACAGAACATTTAATAAATTCGCTCATTTGATTTACCAAGCGACTTATGCGTTGACTGAACGAGCGCAATCTTCAGTTTTGACTTTTCAATCTTCCATACTATCCGGGTTGGGGGCCTCTTGGGCTTGATCCTCGGCTTCCTTATCCTCTAGTTTTTTCTTCCGGGCAATTACGGCAACCAGGATACCGATTTCATACAATACGATCAAAGGCACTGCCATCATGCATTGTGTGATCACATCTGGCGGGGTCAGAATGGCTGCTAGGGCAAAGGTCAAGAGTATGGCGTACTTGCGCTTTTTTCTCAATAATTCGGGGGTCACAATCCCGATCTTGGACAAGAAAAAGATCACCACCGGCAATTCGAAGACGATTCCGAAGGCAAAGAGTAGCTTTATTGAGAAGGAAAAATACTGTTTCACCGAGGGGAGAGCCTTTACATATTCATTGGCGAACCCGATAAAGAATTTGAAACCAAATGGGAAGACAATAAAATAACCAAAGAGTGCCCCTCCCACAAAAAGGAGCGTTGAAGACACAACAAAGGGGATCAGATATTTTTTTTCTTTCTGGTACAGGCCCGGTGCCACAAACAGCCAGATCTGATAAAAAATAACAGGGGCCGCTGCCATGATCCCTGCTACGAAGGCCACCTTCAGATAGGCAAAAAACATTTCCGGCAGGTTGGTAAAAATGAGCTTTTCACCCTCTGGCATGACCTCCCTAAGTGGTAAGACCAATAACTGGAAAAGTTGTTCAGAGAAGATATAGGCAACAACAAAACAAACGCCCACAGCAATGGCACAGAAAATAAGCCTCTTGCGTAGCTCCTCAAGATGACTCATAAAGGGCTGTTTTTCCTCACTGCTCATGGTCTGCCTTCTTCTCGGATTGTTCTGTTTGGCTCAGCTCTTCCCCATCCTTTTGGGGGTCGCTCTTGGCCTTTTCATAGTCTTCCAGCATCTCGTCAAAGTCCTCGTATTTTTGGTCTTTGTCTTCAGAGGGGGTGGGTGGTCCCAGATCAAGCGGGTCATCCAATCCGCTAATTGAATCCACCAGATCCTCTTTCGCCTCCCTTAGTTCATCATTTACATCCATGCTTTCCTTGATCTCCTGGGTGGCCTTCCTAAACTCCGACATTCCTTTGCCAAGTGCCTTGGCCAGGTCGGGCAGTTTGCTCGGACCAATGACGATCAAGGCGATGACCATAATAATGATCAGCTCTGGCATCCCTATACCAAACATCTTCTCCTCCTTACCCGGTTAAGGCCGGGTGTTGCTATTATCTAAATCTAAAGCTCAATCATCAAAGCTTTTTCGTCACAGTCAGGGAACTTCGGGCACTTGAGACAATCGGCCCATATCTTGTGGGGGAGTATCGATTTTCCCACCTCCTTAAACCCAAGTCTCTCAAAAAAGTCGGGGACATAGGTGAGGGTAAAAACGCTCTTGAGACCAAGAGCGCGCGCCTCGTCAAAGCAGGCCTCAACAAGCTGGGAACCAAGCCCTTTTCCCTGGTGTGCCTCGGCCACTGCCAGGGACTTGATCTCAGCCAGGTCCTCCCAGCATATGCCCAAGGCGCATACACCTTGAATGGAGTTGGTCTGATACCCGATCTCCCAGACAAAGAAGTCCCTCAGGTGATCGTAGAGTTCACTCAGCGATCTTGGCAGCAGAAGGCCCTTATCTGCATAATGATTCAAGATTTTGTGAATGACCTTGATGTCTTCTATGACAGCTTTTCTTATGGCCATGGCAATCGATTTTTATTTGCCGACCTTTATCACAAGGCCGTTTATTCTTTCCTCCCTGGCCAAGAGGTTCTTATAATAAAGGGCCTCTTGCCTGGTCTTGAATGTGCCGCATCTGACCCGATAATAGGTCTTGCCCTTTATGTGTATCTTATAAGAATACGCGGGATAGCCTTGATTAGTCAACCGCTCTATCATCCTGGTTGCTTTGGTTTCACTCTCAAGGGAGGCCAATTGAAGGGCGTAAGCCCCAGCAGTTTTCGATGCCGTTATCTCATTATTCGTCCCTTTGACCGGTTTTTTTGGCCCTGGTGAGATCGAGACCCTCAGATTATCCTTCTTGGGTAGCGCTTTTCCCTTGGCCTCGAGTTCATCGTAGAAGGCAAATTTTGGTTCCTTATCGGGTCTCTTTAGCTGCTCCAGGGCTGAGGGTTCCTTTCCGCTGAGCATATTCTGCAATTTGACAATTTGGGACTTCAATTCGGTCAGGGTCTCTACACTTTCGGGAAAAACGCCGCGGCCGACCAAAATACCCAATACAAATATCCAGGCCAAGAGGAAGAACATGCCCAGGCTCCAAAAAAACATTGAGGTGCGGGATAGTTCAAGGTGATATCTCTTGCCCTTTTTGGGGTTCCTGCTTCTTTGAGGGGGCATATCTCCTCGGCCCTTTTCACATCCTCTGGGGGGCGCTGATGCCAAGAAGCCTCAACCCATTGGCTATGACGGTCCTCACCCCCTCGGCCAGGGTCAGCCTAGCCTGGCTCAATCCCTTCTCAGAGGTAATGATCCTGTGCTCGGGGGTTTTTATGCCCAGGTTGAAATATTTGTGAAAGGATGAGGCCACCTCGGTCAGATAATAGGTAAGACGGTGCGGCTCCAATGTTTTGCAGATTTCCTCTAAAATGGCGGGAAATTGGGCCATGGTTCTTATGAGTGCCATTTCCTCGCCCAACGAAAGCAAATTGAAGAGCCCATCAGGTTTTTCTGGTATGGAAATTCCTGCATCCTCGGCCTTCCGGAAAATACTGCATATCCTCGCATGGGCATACTGGACATAGTAAACTGGGTTATCACTATCCTGTTTTTTTGCGAGATCTATGTCAAAATCAAGTTGTGAGTCATGACTCTTGGTGAGAAAGACAAACCGCGTCGCGTCAACACCAACCTCATCCAGCAGTTCTTGGAGGGTCACAAAGTTTCCTGCCCGCTTGGACATCTTTATCTCTTGGCCCCCCTGCCACAGTTTTACTAGCTGAATGAGCATGACAGAGAGCCAGTCCTTGGGGATCCCATGGGACAGGAGTGCTGCTTTCATGCGCGGGATATATCCATGGTGATCGGCGCCCCATATGTCAATGGCCTTGCCAAAGCCCCGATTGTTCTTTTCCAAGTGATAGGCGATATCAGACGCAAAATATGTAAACTGCCCATCCTTTTTCTTGATGACCCGGTCCTTGTCATCCCCGAAATCGGCGGTCCTGATCCACAGAGCCCCGTCTCGTTCATAAAGCAGACCATTTCCCCTGAGCACCTCAAGGGTATTTTCCAGCAGACCAGATGATAAAAGATCATTTTCATTGTACCAGACATCAAAATCGACCCCAAAACGATTCAGGTCTTGTTTAATATCCTTTAGTAAAAGTTCTTTCCCCATTCTTGTACATATATGGATTGCTTCTTCTTCGGATAGACTTTCCAGGTCGATCTTTTCAGATATGGTCTTGGCCAAACCAAAGACATAATCTCCGTGATATCCATTTTCCGGGAATGGATATTCAGGATTATTCATCTGTTTAAATCGGCTGAAGATGGACTCCCCCAGGATGCGGATCTGTTGTCCGGAGTCATTGATATAAAACTCACGGACCACATCATATCCACAAAAGGAGAGCACTCTGCATAGGGTATCCCCCAAGGCCGCACCGCGACCATGTCCGAGATGAAGAGGACCCGTGGGATTGGCGCTTACAAATTCCACAAGGATACTTTGCCCACTTTTGACCCTATTTTGGCCGTAGTCTCCTTTAAGGCTGATAATGGCTGATAAGATGCGATACCATTCTTTGGGGCTTATTGAAAAATTTATAAACCCGGGGCCTGCTACTTCTGTGGTTTCTAAGAGCGCGCCCTCATCTTTCAGGTGGTCAATAATGATAGTTGCGATTTCCCTGGGTGCCCGGTGTTGGCTTGATGCAAGTGCCAACGGTAGATTAGTGGCAAAGTGTCCATGTGCCGGATTATTGGGGATTTCTATTACATAATCCGGAAGGGGTGTTTTTTTGAGCACGCCCTTCGCAAAGCACGCATCAATGGTGCTCCTTAGTAGTCGATCAAGTCTGATTTTCATGCAATAAAAGCTAACTGATCTTTCTTGATAGATCAAGCACTATACACTGTAAGACAATCTTTTTTGTATTTGCATCCCCTATGCTTTGATTTTTCAGTCGCTTTTCCAATCGCCAATCGCCAATAGTCAATCTTCAATCCTAAAGTGACCCCATAACCCGCTTGACAACGTGTCCCTGTTGGCTTAACAATTGCCATTCACTTTAGAGTAGCAAGATTCAAACCAACCGCAATCGGCTTGTTTTATGGGAGAATAGAGATATGTCAGAGGCAGAAGGGGGCTATTGGTGTGAATCTGGGGAAGAATGTCTGGCAGAGCCCGCATCCGGTGTGGCCGTTATGAGGGGACTAAATGCCGTCATCCACGACCAGGCTACCCCTGATCAGGCCCTTGATCTATTTGAGACCATAAAAAACTAAAAGGCCTAAAAGAGCCCAACGACTGTCCGGCCCTGAACCAGGGCAGTCCATTGGCAAGGAACAAACCATGCGCGTATTGATGTATTACAGCAACAATGATGTTCGTCTGGAAGAGATGGAAATCCCTCAGATTGGCCCGGGCGAACTGCTCGTGAAGGTCGTGGCCAGCGGACTATGCGGCAGTGACGTGATGGAATGGTACAGACGGGACAAGGTCCCGCTGGTGCTTGGGCATGAAGTGGCCGGAGAGGTGGTTGAAATCGGGAAAGGGGTGGAGACATTTAGGCCGGGAGATCGGATAGCAGCGACCCACCATGTCCCGTGTAACACATGCCATTACTGCCTGAGCGGACACCACACGGTTTGTGAGACACTGCTGAGAGGCACCCATTTCCATCCAGGTGGCTTTGCAGAATATATCAGGGTACCTGCCATCAACGTGGACCGCGGAGTCTTTCACATACCCGATGGTGTCACCTATGAGGCGGCCTCGTTTATGGAACCGCTCGCCTGTGTCTTCAGGGGGCAGAAAAACGCCGGGCTGAGACCTGGGGCATCGGTCCTGGTGTTGGGAAGCGGCATATCAGGCCTGCTGCATGTGGGCCTTGCCCGTGCCCTTGGGGCCGGCCTGGTGGTAGCAGCGGATACCATCCCCTTTCGGCTCGAAAAGGCAAAACAGATGGGGGCCGATCTTGTCTTGAGAGCTGACGACAAGGTCATCACCTCCCTCCGCAATGCCAATGGGGGGCATCTGGCCGATCTGGTGATTATCTGTTTCGATGGATTTATCCCCCTGGCCTTAAAAACCGTTGAAAAGGGGGGCACCGTACTGTTCTTTGCGGGAGCGGCTGAAGGTGCGACCATTCCCGCACCCGTAAACGACATTTTCTGGAGAACCGAGGTGACCCTCACCAGCTCTTATGCGGGCGCCCCTTCAGATTGCCTCACGGCCCTCAAACTGATAAGTGCGGGGGCAGTTTCTGTCCTGGAAAGTGTTACTCACAAACTATCCATGGCTGAAGCGCCCGGGGGGTTTCAGACAGTCTCCGCCCCCACCGAACATGACTGCATAAAGGTTATTGTTGAACCGCAAAAATAGCTTCAAGGCATCCGGGGGTGTGTTACCCAAACCCCACTCCAGAAACCCGATTATTTTTCTCGGACTTATTGGAAAGTTGCGGATTTGTCGGAGATAAATGAATGGTGGGCGAGTATATCTGATGAAGACACATGTCTGCCCATGGTGGTTTGCATACACATTCGATAATGCACTCCGCCGCTTCTTTCACAGACCGGAGGAGATTCTGGGGCCATATGTAAGACAAGGCATGACCGTAATGGATGTCGGGTGCGGGATGGGGTTCTTTTCCATAGGTCTTGCAAGACTCGTCGGTGACAGCGGCTGTGTGATAGCCGTGGACCTTCAACAGCGGATGCTGGATCTGATGGAAGGTCGTGCTGAAAAGGCGGGTGTGGCTGGCCGGATAAAAACCCATCGCTGTGACCAAGACGAGATCGGTGTTGACGGAACAGTTGATCTTGCCGTTGCCTTCTGGATGGTTCATGAAGTCCCTGACACGGAGGGATTTTTCAGCCAGATTTTATCCACCCTTCAACCGGGGGCCATGCTCCTTGTGGCGGAACCCAAGTTTCATGTGTCATTGGGACATTTCCAGAAAATCCTGAATTCGGCTCTAAGAAACGGGTTTGATAAGCGGTCCGATCCCCGTATACGCCTCAGCAGGTCCGTCCTGCTTGACAGGGGCGAGGCTTAGAGGGGTATGAAGTATTTCGAGGATTAAAATCCGAATCTGACCCCAGTACCATCTGCCGGAGCTACGGGGCAGGCGCAGAGATCGTGAAAAATAGCCATTTATGGATGGACACTAACTATATTCAGAGAGGTGGAGACAGATGGCAAAGTTGCGAGGAAATGGCAAAAACTCATCTTTGATTCTGTGCAGGACATCAAAAGATGTAATCAAGAGGGGTATCCCGATCATTACAAAAGGGGAGGGCTGCACCGTTTTTGACCAGGAAGGGAGATCTTATTTAGACTTTGTGGCCGGGGTTACCAGA
>JADHXI010000122.1 GCA_016783065.1 Desulfobacteraceae bacterium
TGACGGTCAAGGCCGCCAAGATGGCGGGTCTTCCCAAGAGCACCTTGCTTGAGGAACCTCAGGCCGCGTTTTACGCCTGGATTGATGCCACCAAGGGGAAATGGCGAGACCTTGTCAGGGTAGATGACCTGATCCTGGTGGCCGACGTGGGTGGCGGCACCACCGATCTCAGTCTGATTAAGGTCTCCCAGGAGCAGGGGGAACTGGTCCTGGAGCGAATCGCAGTGGGAGAGCATCTCCTGGTGGGTGGGGACAACATGGATTTGACGTTGGCCTATGGAGTAGCCAACCGTATGGCCTCAAAGGGCCATAAGCTGGATGCCTATCAGATGCGGGGGTTGTGTCATGGCTGCCGTTCGGCCAAAGAACATCTTTTTGCAGATGAAGAGGCCACTGATTACCCTGTAACGATCCTGGGCAGGGGGAGCAAGCTGATCGGCAGCACCATCAAGACCGAGTTGACCCGCAAGGAGGTTGAAAAGGTCCTTAGGGATGGGTTTTTTCCAAAATGTGAGAGCGATGCCCGCCCCCAGACCCAACGGCGGACTGGGATGCGGGAACTGGGCCTTTCCTATACCTCTGACCCGGCCATCACCCGCCATCTGGCCCATTTCCTCAGGCAACAGGGATCTGCGGATGAAATAGAAGAGCATAACCAGGTCCTTCCCACCGCCGTGCTTTTTAACGGTGGTGTGATGAAGGCACAGGGTTTGAGAAAACGGGTGCTTGACGTCCTTTCTTCGTGGGCCCGCAGTGAGGATCGACCTCGGCCGCGGGAAGTGGAAACAAATGACTTTGACCTGGCCGTTGCCAAGGGAGCGACCTATTATGGTCTGGCACGCCGGGGCAAGGGCATTCGGATCCGCGGGGGACTTTCCAAGACCTATTATATCGGTGTCGAGGCGGCACTCCCGGCGGTGCCGGGCATGCCGACGCCTATCAAGGCCCTTTGCGTGGCCCCGTTTGGTATGGAGGAGGGCACGGAAGCTGACCTGCCCCATAAAGAATTCGGTCTGGTGGTGGGTGAACCCGTCAAGTTTGACTTCCTGGGATCCAACATTCGACATCAAGATACGGCCGGTTTGGTGGTTGATGATTGGGAGGGAGAGATAGAAAAAATCACCACTTTAGAGACCAGTCTGAAGGGTGAGCCCGGGACCGTGCTCCCGGTCACTCTCAACATAAAGGTCACGGAGGTGGGTACGTTGGAGCTATGGTGTGTGTCCCGCCAGGATGACCAAAGGTTCAGGTTGGAGTTCAACGTAAGGGAAAGGGGTGGGGATTGAGGATTAAAAATGCGCTACATTGTGGGCATCGATTTGGGTACGACCAATTCTTCTGTATCCTATGTCGACCTTTTGACAAATCAAGAAGAAAATCAATCCCGGCACCAAATAGAGATTCTTGAAATTCCTCAAGTCAGTGCCCCAGGAGAGATATCCCATCCAAAGATCCTGCCGTCTTTTCTCTATCTACCCGGCGAACACGAATCCCCAAAAGACTCTCTGACTCTCCCATGGTCCCCTGATGGCAAAGGTTTTGCGGGCATGTTTGCCAGGGCCCGGGGGGCCGAGGTGCCCAAACGGGTGGTCTCTTCGGCCAAGAGCTGGCTTTGCCACAACCGGGTGGACCGCATGGCTCCCATCCTGCCCTGGGGTGCGGATGAAGAGGTGGAGAAACTGTCTCCCGTTGCAGCCACCTCCGCCTATTTGAGACACATCAAAGGGGCATGGAACCACCGCCTGGAGAATGATGAAGGTCTCTATTTAGAGCACCAGGAAGTGATCATTACGGTGCCGGCCTCATTTGATGAGGTGGCCCGTGACCTGACGCTGGAGGCCGCTTCCCAGGCCGGGATTGAGAATATTACGCTGATAGAAGAACCCCTGGCCGCCTTTTACTGCTGGCTGATGGAACACGAACAGGGATGGGATGATTCAGTCCGCCCCGGGGAGTTGCTCCTGGTCTGTGACGTGGGGGGCGGCACCACGGATTTTACCCTTATCGCACTGTGGGCGGGGAAGAGAGGGCCTGTCTTTGAAAGGATCGCCGTTGGGGATCACCTGATATTGGGGGGTGATAATATGGACTTGGCCCTGGCGCGTCGGCTGGAGAGGCGTTTTAAAAGAAGACAAAGGGACCCTTTGAATATCCACCGTTGGCAGGCCCTGTGCCATCAATGTCGCCAGGCCAAGGAGGAGATCCTGAGCGGCGTCCAAGAATCAAAGGCCATTACCCTGGTGGGTGAAGGCCGCAGGCTTATTGCGGATACTGTTTCCGCAAGGCTTACGCGAAAAGAGATTGAGGCGACCATCTTAGACGGGTTTTTTCCCCTGATAGGACCGGGAGATACCCTTGACGAACAGCCACGCCCGGGAATAACCGAATTCGGGCTGCCCTATGCCCAGGACCCGGCCATTACCCGGCATCTGGTGCGGTTCCTGGAACGACACAGAAATGACGTCTTTCAGGTCTTGGGGAGAGAAACCCCCAAACCGGACCTGGTTTTGTTCAATGGGGCCGCCCTTAAGCCGCCTCGGGTTCAACGGCGGATGCGGGCGGTTATACGACGCTGGTTTGGTGAAAAGGAGAGAGCATTTCCGCGGGTCCTGGCCAATCCCGATCTTGATCTGGCAGTGGCACTGGGCGCGTCCTATTATGGTTTGGCCAAGAAGGGGTACGGCATCCGTGTGAGCAGCGGTAGCGCCCGTGCCTACTATCTGGGGGTTTTTGTAGGGGTGCGTACGCCCGGAAATGAAGGGGCCCATTCGCAGCCCCCGAAAGAGGCCATATGTCTGGTTGAAAGGGGCATGGCAGAGGGGACAAAGAACGAACTTGACGACAAGAGATTCTATGTCCTGGCCAACCAACCGGTGAAATTCTATTTGTACAGCTCGAGTTTTCGCACGGGAGACCGTGTGGGTGATGTGATTAAGGTGGATCAATCCCTCACCCCGTTACCGCCACTTTATACGGTCATTCAGTTCGGAAAAAAGGCAAAAGGGACCTCAGTGCCTGTCAGTGTGGAGGCGTGGTACACAGAAGTGGGAACCTTGTCCATCTGGTGCCGATCCACTCGAAGCATTCACCGGTGGAGATTTCAGTTTCAATTGCGGGAAACAGATCAACCCGCACCGGTTTCCGATAAGGAGGTGTTTGAAGAATCCCTGGTGGATCAGGTTCTTCAACAGGTTGGAAAGGCCTTTTCCGACAATCAGGGGGAGATGAGGCCGGCACGTCTGGTCAAGACAATAGGCGCCCTGATCAAACGGCCCAAGGAGAAGTGGGGGCTTGGCCTTGTCCGCCCCGTGGCCGATCAATTGATCACGCTTGGTTCTGCACGGAAACTGAGTTTTGAACACGAAAGCCGGTGGCTGAATTTGACCGGTTTTTGCCTGAGACCCGGATTCGGGGATTCCCTGGATGAACACCGAATTGAGAGGCTATGGAAAATATTTCATGCCGGGCCTGCCCATGCCAATAAGATCCAGGTTCGGTCGGATTGGTGGGTGTTATGGCGTAGGGTGGCCGGCGGGCTCTCTACCAGCCAACAACGTCAGGTGTTGCAGGAGATGTCACGGCTGATCAAACCCGGAAAGGGCGGGAAAAAACGCCGATTGGCCCCCCAGGAGCATAGGGAGATATGGATGGCCATGGCCAACATGGAACGGGTTCCCGTGCCGGACAAGGCGGCCTGGGGACGTCTGCTGTTGGATTCTCTCAGACCCAAAAAGGTTCGGGATCAGTATTTGTGGTCTCTTTCAAGGATGGGTGCCCGCGAGCCCCTTTATGGACCCATAGATCTTGTGGTTTCCCCCGATGAAGTGTCTTTGTGGATAGAGAAAATCCTGCCAAAGACATGGTCAAACCCAAGACCGGTGGGTCTGGCCCTGGCCCAGATGGCACGGCTGACCGGAGACCGCAAGCGGGATCTTGACCCAAAGGTGATAGAGGAAGTTGTGAAATGGTTGGCCCCGTTTGACTGGTCCGAACCGTATCGTAGACTCCTCAGGGAGGTTGTTCCGATCGCACAGCAGGAACAGAGTGTGATTTTTGGCGAGTCCCTGCCCTCGGGTATCTTTCTGCACGTGGGATGAGGAGGGGGCGAAGATGGCCTGAAGCCGGGATGCGAAAATGTGTGACCGGTGTGGTTGGATACCCAGCAGGATTTTCAACAAAAGCTATTTGTTCACCGCAAAGGCGCAAAGATCGCAGAGGTTTATATTTTTATTGTTTTCCGGTGAGAGGCCGGAAAACAATAAGAACCGATTTTTTGGTCTATGTGGCATGTTCAGGGCAACAAGCTCTGCAATTCACCTAAGATACTAATTTATTATGAGAAAAGTGCTCTTTTTTCTTTGCCGTCGTCCCTGCCCAGTTAAATCTGCAAGCTATTTAACCGGGGTCAACGGCAAAGAAAACAAAAAACAACTTTGCGTCCTTAGCGTCTTTGCGGTGCAAACAAACTGATGTCCAGAAAACCATCCTACGAAGCGTTGGCCCGGCGAGTGGTCGATTTGGAGAAAAAGGCGGCTGAGCACCAGGAGATGCGGGAGGCACTGAGGAAGAGCGAACAGAGACTAAAGCAGATTACAGAAAACATCCATGAAGTCTTTTGGATGAGCGATCCCAGATCCAGCAGGATGTTGTATATCAGCCCTGCCTATGAGGATATCTGGCAGCGGCCTGTCAGCGAATTGTATGAGAACCCGAGAAGCTGGATATGGAGTATTCACAAAGAAGACATCAAAAGCGTGGAGGAGAACCTGGAAAGACAGAGCGCGGGCCAATCAACACAGGAGGAATTCAGGATAGTCCTGCCTGACGGCTCCATTCGTTGGATTTTGAATCGTGCTTATCCCATTAGGGATAAAGAAGGCACTGTTGTTCATGTGACTGGTGTGGCGGAGGAGATTACCCGGAGGAAGCGGGCGGAGGAGGAACTGCGCGAGGCCCATGAGCAGCTGGAAGAAAAAGTTATGAAACGTACCCTCCAACTGACAAAGGTCAACCGAGAGCTACAACTTGAGATCGAGGAGAGGAAGAAGTTCGAGAATGCCCTGGATGAAAGCGTGTCTAGATATATGGCGATGTTTGAAAACATGAGTAATGGTGTTGCTGTTTATAGAGCTGTAAACGAGGGCGAAGATTTCATCTTTGTGGATGTCAATAAATCTGTTGAAAAAATTGAGGATATCAGCAGAGAGGAACTTATTGGAAAGAGCGTTGTGGAGGTGTTCCCCGGTGTGAAAGAGTTTGGTCTCTTCGACGTGTTTCAGAGGGTATGGGCCACAGGCAAACCTGAACACCATCCTCCCATGTTATACGAGGACGAAAGGGTGAAGGGGTGGAGGGAGAATTTTGTTTACAAATTACCTTCCGGTGAGATTGTAGCCATCTACAGTGACGAAACCGAGCGCAAGAAGGCAGAGGAAGCACTCAAACACAGCCAGCAGCAACTGTTACAGGCGCAGAAAATGGATGCCCTTGGGACGCTTGTGGCAGGAGTAGCTCATGAGATCAACAATCCCCTGAGTCAGGTAATGTTCAACATGCCTCTCCTGCAAAGACTCTGGCGCGACGTCTTGCCGATATTAAAGAAGCATTCAGCTAAAGACCCCGGCAGAAAATACGGTGGCCTGACGTATAAGTTTCTTGAGGAAAACCTGGCCCAGCTTCTCACGGATATGGAAATGGCCGCAAAGCGGGTAGCCACGATTGGAGGAGGGCTCAAGGATTTTTCCAGACGTTCGGATCTCGCCGACATGGTCCCGTTGAACATCAATACTGCCGTTGAAAACGCCATGCGTCTTGTCGGGACTACCCTCAAAAAATCAGGGGTCCTGCTCGAACTCGACCTGGCCCAGGATGTGCCGTTAATGGAAGGGAACCTTCATTGTATTGAACAGATAATTTTGAACATGACTATAAACGCCATCGAGGCGATTGACCACGACAAAGGGGAAATCATGATTACTACCGGGTTTCAGAAAAAGGGTGGGGGGGTAATGCTTTCCATATGGGACAACGGCCGTGGTGTCTCACCTTCTATCGCCGATAAGATTTTCGATCCGTTTGTCACCGACAAGCTGACTGAAGGCGGGACAGGACTGGGTCTATCCGTCAGCTACAGCCTGGTCAGGGCGCATAATGGGGAAATCACGTTCCGCAGCCAGGAGGGAGCGGGAACTACTTTTACACTATTTTTCCCCGCTACATCCAGGCGAAAGGCGGCCAAGATCCTGCTCGTGGACGACGATAAATCGATTCGACTCATGCTGAAAAGAGGGCTCACAAAAAACAGGCCCTACCTCGTGGAGGAGACGACCAACGGAAGAGAGGCCTCCATCAAGATTGCCACCCATCGTCCTGACCTCCTTATCCTGGATATTCTCATGCCGGAGATGGATGGCCTCGAGGTCTGCCGTACAATAAAGGCGGAACCCTCCCTGTCTCAAATGAAGGTCATCATTATTACTGGATACCCGGAACACCCAAAATTGAAGGCAGTTGCCGAATTGGGATTTACCAACATCTTTGTCAAGCCTTTCAATCTGGAGAGTATTTTGAGGGAGGTTGAGGATATTCTGGGTTGATGGGTTGCTTTCTTATTGAGAGTGGCTCTGTTTTGACCTGCCTGTAACCCTTTGGATTGAATATTGAATATTGAAGATTGACTATTGAAAAACCAGAAAGACACAAGCGTGGAACTTGAAACCTGAAACTTGAAACTTGGAACTTGGAACCCTTTGGATTGAATATTGAATATTGAAGATTGACTATTGACAAACTCCTAAAAAGTATATTTTCTCCCAAAGACGTCAAGAATGTCAAGGAAATATCTTTTAATATTAACAAGTTAACTTTGCGAGCTTTGCGCCTTTGCGTGAGATTTTGATTTTTTACGAATGCATCACTATTGAAAAACCAGAAAGACACAAGCGTGAAACTTGAAACCTGGAACTTGAAACTTGAAACCTGAAACTTGGAACGTGTGACAACATCAATGTTTGCGTGACACCCATGGAATCCATACCTACGAAAATTTCCCCCGTCTTAGTTGTCGATGACGATGATGGGCTGCTGTTGAGTATAAAGGCAACCTTGGTCAGCGCCGGTATGCCGGAGCCGGCCCTCGTTTCTGACAGCAGGCGGGTTATGGAGCTGTTAAGGAGCCAGAAATTCACATTGGTGTTGTTGGATATCGTTATGCCACATCTGGGCGGCATGGAACTTCTCCAGCAGATAAAGAAGGAATTCCCCGATATCGAATGTGTGATGGTGACAGCCCTGGATGAGGTCAAAACCGCGGTGCAGGCTATAAAATTCGGGGCGTTTGATTATCTGGTCAAACCTCTCAACAGTGAGAAACTCATCATAACCCTCGATCGTGCCCTCGAGAGGTACAACTTCCGACACGAACTGTCCCTCTTTGAGAAAAGGCAGTCATTTTCAGATCTCAAGGCACCGTCGGCCTTCAAGGATTTTGTGGCCGAAGACGAGATAATGGCCGTGGTGTTCCACCAGGTTGAGGCCATGGCTCCAACGGATTACAGCGTGATCATTTCGGGTGAATCGGGAACCGGCAAGGAGTTGCTGTCGCGAATTATCCATTCACTGAGTAACCGTTCAAGTGGCCCCTTTCTCCCGGTCAACATGGCGGCATTCAACGAATCCCTTTTTGACGATGAGTTCTTTGGCCATGTCAGAGGCGCCTACACCGGCGCCCTGAAGGAGAAGAAGGGCTTTTTTGAGGCAGCTCAGGGGGGGACCCTTTTTCTGGACGAGATCACCGAACTGGAGTCATCCCTTCAGGGAAAGTTCCTGCGCGTGATACAGGAACGAGAGCTTTACAGGTTGGGAACAACAGAGGCCAGAGATATTGACGTTCGAATCATTGCCGCCACAAACCAGGATATCAACGAGGCGGTCGCGAAGGGACACTTTCGTGCAGATTTATTTTACAGATTGAATAGATGCCACATAGAAATACCACCCCTGAGAGAAAGAAAGGGGGATATCCTCAAACTGGCCCGCCATTTCCTAAAAGCACACGCGGCAAGAATCGGCAGGGACATTGTTGCCATATCACCGGATTTGGGTGATTGCCTGTTGAAATACCCCTTTCCGGGCAATGTCAGAGAACTGGAAAATATCATCGCCGGCGCCGTGCTCCTGGAAAAAGGGAAGGTTTTGGGGCTCTCCTCGGTGCGCGACACCATTCCACTCCCTGGTGCATCTCAGCCCAATAATGAAAATCTTCCTAGCCTGGCCGACCTTGAAAAGGAACATATTTTCAGGGTCTTGACAGAAACAGAAGGGAACCGCACCCGGGCTGCAAAGATCCTGGGAATTGGGTTGCGAACATTACAAAGAAAGTTGAAGCGACTGGATGAGCCCTGAACTGCGTCAAAATGACGCAGGCTGATCATGCTGACACCAAACAGTTAACATCCCGAAATCCTTGGATGATAATCAAGAAAAGAAAATGCCCCCGCGTCATAATGGCGTAGCCTAAGTCCTTTTCAAACCCTTACCACTATTGTCTCATCTTTCCGATCCGGATCTAACCCCCTGTATTTTATAATTAATTAAGGTATTGCCATAAAGCGATTTTTCCTTGGCATACATAATGCAGAGGAAAACCGGTATTTGGCGTGCTGGTCCAAGCGAGATGGCAAAGGGGGATA
The DNA here is from genome assembly GCA_016783065.1 of Desulfobacteraceae bacterium. Classification (GTDB taxonomy): domain Bacteria; phylum Desulfobacterota; class DSM-4660; order Desulfatiglandales; family Desulfatiglandaceae; genus JABMQV01. The sequence goes on from JADHXI010000122.1 coordinate 8,691, forward strand.
TACAAGTGAACATTTTGATCGTGGATGATGATGCGGGTAACACCAGCGCGCTTTACGCAGGTCTATCCAGCCACGGCTATAGGGTAATAGTGGCCGAAGATGCGGGTCATGCGTTAAGGATTGTAGAAAATCCCAAAGAACCCCATCCGGTTGACCTTGTACTCACCGACCTCAAGATGCCGGATATGAACGGGCTGGAACTGATCCGGGCGGCAAAAGAGGTCAGGCCCGATCTGCCGTGCATTCTCATGACGGCCTTTGGCAATGACAGTATTCGAAGAGAAACTCTGGCGTTGGATTCCTGTGGCTATGTTGAGAAACCCTTCTCTCCGGATGCCCTCCTGCAATCGATTGAGAAACTGGCTGTGCGAAATGAATAAGTAGGCGTTCACGGGTTCAAAGGTTCAGGTTACATAAATAAAAAACGGGATTGAAAGATGGGTGTTCGTTCCATTCCACCAAGAACCGCAATGAGAGATACCTACCCGTCTAACCGGGGGGCGCCGCGGAAGACACGCAAGGAAAGGGGTTTTTCCAGTCATGTGTACAGGCCGCCCCCTAAGATCAAGGGAAAAGCCACGGCCTTGCAACCCAACCTTCTAAGGGAAATTGAACTGGAGATCTTTGAAGAATCGGGGACCCTGATAAAGGTAATAGGGGAGTTCCCGGGCATTGATGAGAATAAACTAATTATCGAAATTGCCAATGATCGTCTCCGAATAGTCTCCAGACCCGAGGCAGGGAGAAATTATCAGGCAGTGTGCCGTTTGCCCGACTGCTTTGATGTAACCATAAACCATAAAGAGATGAGGAATGGTGTTATGACATTAGTCTTGGACAAGAGAGCGTATGAAGAAGTGCCTGAACTTGAAAAAATCTTTCAGCAGTGTCTCAAGAAGTTTCCTGAACTCTCGCCCCGGAAGATCGATCTCAAGGTGGTGAAGAGCAGACGGAACGGGAGACCTGACAGTCTGGATGCCGCCAAGGTAAAGGCCAATGGCAGGGATGCAGTCCTGATTTTTGTGCCCCAGGCCCTGTGGGGTCATTGGGGGGCGTTCAAGCCCATAATCTATCACGAATTGTCACATTACGTTGATCTGGAGAATCCGGACAGGGTTTTCTACAAGAGGGCGGACAAGAAATCGATCGACTTGTGGAAAAAACTGCACGATGCCGGCGTGTTGGAGTGTAAGGTGGACAAGGAGAGCTAGTCGCTGGAGGGAGATATGAGTGAAAATCTGAAAAAAGAACTGGGCATTGAAACCTATGTGGGAAAAGTGTTATGTGAGGTTGTGGAACTGCACAGGAAGCTTGGCTTTTCTGAAGACGCGGTTAGGCAAGCGTTCCAGGAACTGGTCTTTGCTCAAATTGAGGCCATGAAGGCGCCTTTGAGACAGGCAGAGAACGAGAAATTTAATAGTTTTTTGAAAGATGGAAAGATACATTAGGCTGCAAGGAATCGCCCGCCATTTTGATCCCTGAGGCTCCCCCCCATCAGGGAAAGTAGGTGATCACGGGTTCAAAGGTTCAAGGTTCCGTTCTAGTCCCCGGACTGCATTTTAGATGCGTATTTACGATAAAGGCGTCAGCTTCGTCAGGCCTAATCCAAAATTTGGAGCCAAATTGACTATTACTCGGGAAAATGAGCATTTTTTCTGATCGGGCCAGAAGATTTGATACGATCTGAGCCTCATCATCCGGTGTCATTCGCTGTCAGGACGTCGTGTAAAACCCAACTCAGCTTATTCAAATTGAAAGGTTTGGTGACAACCCCGATGAAACCATAATCCCTAAAGTTGGCCAAGACAGGATCATCGGAATAGCCGCTGACGACCAGGGCCTTCACCTGAGGGTCAATTTCCTTTAGCTTCCTGATAGTCTCCCTGCCTCCCATTCCACCGGGGATGGTCAGGTCCAGGATTACGACATCGAAGGGTTCACCCTCTTTCATGGCGGTTGCATATTTTTCTGTGGCTTCCTCCCCGTCCTTTGCCAAAGCGACAGAGTATCCGATTCTCCCCAGCACCAGGTACGCCATATTCCTGAGTTGTTCCTCATCGTCCATGACCAGGACCCTGCCGTGCCCCTTTATGAATTCCCTCTCCTGTGCATTTGCTTCACCCATTTCCCTTTCAGAAGCAGCGAGGTAAATGTAAAACACGGTTCCAGTCCCCATTTTTGAATTCGCCGTGATATGTCCACCGTGTTTCCTGATAATGGAAAGGGCCGTGGCAAGGCCTAAACCGCTGCCTTTGTCTTTGGTGGAGAAATACGGGTCAAATATCTTTGAAAGGTGCTTTTCCGGTATGCCCACCCCTTGATCCCTGATGGTGACCTGTATGTATTTTCCATCCGGAAGGGGTAAGGCGTCTTTTGCCTCTATCACCCTGTTTTCGATCTCAATCTTGATAACCCCCCCATCGGGCATGGCCTGGTCCGCATTGATGATCAGGTTCTGGGCAACCTGACTGATCTGCCCCACATCGATCTCTGTGGGCCAGATATCTTCCGGAATGGTGAAATCACATCTGACGTTTGATCCCTTTAAGACAAAGCTGCCTGATTCCCTGATCACCTCAGAGAGAGATGCGGTCTCCTTGACCGGTGAACCCCCCTTGGCAAATGTCAACAACTGCTGGGTGAGATTCCTGGCCCTAAAGGACGCGGTCTCGGCCTCCTGCAAGACCTCATAGGTCTCAGAGTCCCGGTCCATACCCATCTTGGCATAGGAGAGATTGCCCATGACGGCCATCAGAATGTTATTGAAGTCATGGGCGATGCCGCCTGCGAGGATTCCCAGGGATTCAAGCTTTTCCACTTTAAGACGCTCTTCCTCCAGTTTACGTCTTTCTGTAATGTCCTGGTCGGTTCCAAAAAAGCGGACCGGGGCACCGGTTTCATCATGTTCCACCTCGCCACGAACGCGAATTATCCTCTCTGAGCCCGCAATTGGCACTGTCCGATATTCAAAGTCAAAAGCCTGTTTCTTTTCCGCTACTTCTTTTAGCACTGAGATGAGGCGCTCTCTGTCTTCCGGGTGTATGCGAGACAGGGCAAATTCAAAAGAGATCTCTGCTGGATCTCCCGGGGTCAGGTCAAAAATTCGATACATCTCATCGGACCATTGGGCAAGGTTCAAATCCAAATCGCGGGTCCAGTTTCCAATGTGGGCGATCTTCTGTGCTTTGTCTAACTTGTTCTTGCTCTCCCGCAGCGCCTCTTCCACTCGTTTTGGCTTCTCCTCGGCCTTTCTTATCTGAGTAATATCCGTACCTAACTCTATCGCTCCTATAATATTACCACCCTTATCCTTCAGTGGACGCACGTAAATATTTAATGGCTTTTTTACCAATTTTTCCCTATGGTCATCAGG
>JADHXI010000123.1 GCA_016783065.1 Desulfobacteraceae bacterium
TATCAGTGAACGTTATCAGTATTCGGGGGTGGTCGTGTGCAAGGAAGGGTCGCAAATTCTTACCGAGGGTTTCATGGAAGGTCGATGGTGTCGCGACAACGATAGCGTCACAAAGCTTGACGCAGGAATAATCGGTGGTTACTGGAGCGAGAGGAACGGCCGTACCAGAGGGGCTATGGTCGTCAGGCATGTTGAAGGCGATCCTGGTGTTCGGCGCGGTTAGTTTCTGTGCCAAGTGGCCGTAGGGTCTAGGTCCAGGTCGTCTTAGTTCTCTCACAGGATGTAAATCAGCAGGATCCTGGAGTACCGTTACGTCGTGGTGACGGGCGAGCATCGTAGTCAGGACTGCCCCGTAGTTCCCAAAACCACCTATAAGTGTGATTCGTTTCATTGGGTTGTCTTGCAGCAGCAGGATCTCGCCGCCACCTAACGTCTTGCATGAGGGGCTGAAAAACGCAGAGCGAGGACCGAGCGACGCATTTTTCAGGCCCTCTCAATGCAGTTGTTAGCTTTCGGTTTTAATTCATTTAGAAGTACGATATTTTAATCCTATTTCTTGAATTCATTCCAGGTCAATTGCTCGAAAGATGTTACAGACATATCCGTTCCAATTACATCGTAGCACATTGCATGGGAAAGGTTACCTTCAGAAGGTCGATAGTTACGGTCCACAACAACCTGAAAAGGTAACATAGCTCTCTCCACCCACTCTAAGAAGAAAGCCCAACCTTTCTGATCTAAGGAAATAATGTGGCTTTGATCAATCGTCAAGACAGTAGGTTTCACTTTAGCCGAATACATTGCTATCTTTATAGCCATATCTAAAACTAACCTGTTCTGTTCACCACTCGAAAGCACACCGAGGGAATAAAAGTCGTCATTTCCTCTAATCTTTAAATACAACTCTGAATCGTCTCGAATTTCGTAGCTATAACCGAATACAGAACTATCGGTTGGAACCCCCTTAATGCAATCTTTTAACTCTCCGACAGAAATGCCAAAAAAACGAGAAAGCCCTCCCATAGTATTTGGTTCCTCATCTGATAAAGGGGAGCCGAAAACAGTTTGATGAAAGTTGCCTCCGATGGAAACCACGTTAATAACAGCTGAGAAGACTGGGAGGTGGGTATCACTTATGGACATGCTTACATCATCTGTCCCTCCACTGATAATGACCTCTTTACTGTCTGATAGACAAAGTCTTATCTTTCCTGTCGGTGGAAAGTTACGAGGTTCTTTTGTGGAAACATTAATAACAAACGACTTGTCTTCTGTAATGGGAATCCGCCCATAATTCCATGTAGATCCACTGCGCGGTTGGCGTGTTCGCACAAACCTCTCTTGATCGCTGAAAATGCGTAAAAGGTCACCAACCGTTTGGTTTAGCTTACTTGTTCCATGAAAGATTGTGAGTGCGCCAAAATTGATTGTGGCTTCGCCTTGCACTCCCGCGAAGTCGATTAAGGTTAACTTTCGGACTGGATAAAAGCCTCTGTTTTGTATGGTTGCAAAATCTGTCCCAGTTGCTGATTCGTGTAATTTCTTCCAGTTCCTTAGAAATTCGACAGGATATTGAACTTCATTCTCTCGCTTATCCACTCTATCAGCACATTCTGCACACAACCAAATGCCATTTTCTGGGGATGATCGCTGCTCAGGTGACAGTTTGGGGTCATACCTCGGCCCACCCTCCGCGGCCGCAGTGATATGAGCTGCTTTTCCAAGCTGAGTCGATTCGCCAGAACCGTCATCTGATGGTCCCGCTGTGCTTCGTCCACATTCCGGATTCGAGCAGCGTTGGCCTGCCCGCTCTGCCAAGATTCTTTTTGTTGTAAGCGTGAACTCATCCCTCTTTGCCATAAGGCAATTTCTCCTCAGCTACTTTTACGAACAGCGAAGTTATTGTAGAGTTTCCGGATAAATCCTATTTAGAATTCTTATTTGACAAAAAATGGTTCAAAATTTACAGTTTTCTAGCTGGATAACATGTCAAAAGAGGAGATATCCAGATTTCTGGATAAGCTACTATCTTGAAAATCCCTTCAGAAATTCTGCTGCGCTATGATGAGCTTTTGCTTAAAACGGCTGTGCCGGAACGGTCCCATTTCCTTTACAAAACGTGGTTGAGGTACAATCTTAGTGAAAGTGGCTAAGTCCATGCTCGAAGAATTTACGATTCCTCTTGGAATGACCCCATTTACACGGTTTTTTCGATTCTAAATTCCGGATTTTTCAGAATGGATTTGCTCCCAACAGGACAAGCAGCTTCCTGCTAGGAGCTTGGCGGGCACATTTTGAGGTGTGTGTCCATGGGGAACCTCTGGGAGGTTGGTTAGAGGGTTCAGGGATTAGGGATTACAGGTTACTCGTTATTGGTTATTGGTTGCTGGTTCAATCATATGTCATCATATTGAACATAAAAGGGATGTCAAGGGAAATCGGTTGACGTTGAAAGTCGTTTCCACATTATCTTACAAAGGGATGCACTCATGTTTTTTTTAGAAGACCCGCCTCCTTCTTATGGCTCAGAACCTTGACGGCCTGTCCCAGATGGTGACGGGTCCATCCTGGATCAATCACAGCATCCACATTTAGCTGCTCGGTAGCGTCATAGTTAGGGTTAGGGACATTGTTGACTATGTTGACTTATGGATCATTTAACTTGGAATTTTAATTGAGCCTCTCCTTCCGAAGCAGTTGACAAGTGATTAAATTTGACTATAATTCAGGTCATAATGAAAAGGGAAAGACGCTTTGAGCTTATTTATGCGCCGCAAGTAAAGGGGCAGCTGCAAAAGATTGAACGGAAATATCATTCACTTATCCGTCATACCTTTGAGTCACAGCTGAATTTCAACCCCGACTTGGAAACCAAAAACAGAAAACCTCTGAAGCGTCCTGCAGAATCGGCAGGGGATTGGGAACTCCGATTTGGGCCCGATAATCGCTTTCGAGTGTATTATGCGGTTGAGCGGAAACATTTCCGGGTGCTCATACTTGCTGTGGGCGTAAAACAAAGGGATCGTCTGACTATTGGTGGAGAGGAGGTGACCTTATGAAGATTGCACCCGTTGCAGAAATAAAGGCGCATCTTAGCGCCTATTTGAAAGATTCCGAGAAAGGACCGATCATTATCACAAGAAACGGTAAACCGGTGGCAGTGCTATTGGGCATCACCGATCAGGATGAGATAGAGCGTTTGGCACTGGCTTATTCGCCCAAGTTTCAATCCCTGTTGACCCGAGGTCGTCGACAGATTCAAGAGACCGGTGGAATATCGCACGAAGACTTCTGGAAAGACGTGCAATCGTAGGTATGCGGGACATCCATCTGCAATTCAGTAAGTATCACCGTCAGCAGGAAGGGGGTCAGGCGCGACTGGAAGCTCATTTTCCCGTTCGAGAAGAGGTAAGACAGGGGGGTGCTGGAAAAGAGTAAGTTGAAAAAATGAAGAAAAGAAGTATTATGCTTTGCGGGATTGACTCGTTTGGCAATGGATGCCCCCAATTTCCACAAGAAACGAAGGAGGTGGATGTGAAAACGAAAAAAAGGAAATATTTGATTGAGTTGGGTTTACTGTCTTCTCTTGCTTTGTTGACATGTTCTGTTGCCATGGCCGCTTATGAGGCACCGGCATTCAAGTCGTCTGGGGTATACGCTGAAGGGTCCGGGACCGTTTTTTGGGCATTCATAAGCGGCCCCAGTCCTGAGGATGTGGCATCCTTTACCGTTACCGGGCCTTCAGGGACTTTTGATTTACAGCCTTCTTTATCCTTTAGGGGATTGGGCCTCTTGTATTATCATAGAGAAGGGTCCATCCTGAAAGATGGAAGCTATACATTCATGGTCACGGATAGTCTGGGACGGACCGCTTCCGGAGTCAAAGACTTCGCCTATGACGGGACCGTTCCCAAGGTAGAGGCATCAACCATGCGCCCCCGAAATGGGGCCTATGTGGGGACCACTACCCCGACCCTCAGCTTTGAGCCCATTGCGGGGGCTGATGTCTATTACCAGGTCTTTGTTCAGGATTACGGTTCCAGAGCAGTCTGGTATAACAGCCCGCACGCCAAAGAAACCGCCTTTACCGTCCCGGAAGGTCTACTCCAGCCAAACACGCCCTATCGGTGGGTCGTTAGGGCCTGGGACAGGGCTACCGACCCACAGAACCGGACACAAACCGAGGCCCGGTTCTTTTTCACCGGCACAAAAGCCCTTAAAGATATACCCAACAAATATGTCATTTCCTATCCCTTCGGGGAAGATATCGGAAACTGGCTTGGGGTGACAAATATTGCCATCGCCCCTTGGAGTACGGATTACCTTAGGGTAACCGGTCCTGATTCAACTGTATACGATTTAAACCGTGTCGAGTGCAGGTTTGATACACCTGCCCTTTATTTCAATATAAGCTACACGACAGCACCGATCCCTGACGGGACTTACAGATTTGAGATTCGTGACAACGTGGGCAACACGGCCACTGCAACGCAGACATACACCTATGATCCTGTCCCGACGGTTTCGGAGGAATCACGGATTCCTGCTCAAAACGCTTATTTTTATGTAAACACCCCGACTTTTAGCTGGGCCCCTGCAAAGGGAGACGGCACCTACTATTATCAGCTTCGTATCCATGACTACGACGAAAGAATCAAATGGTATACCTCTGAAAGAAGCACCGAGACTTCGGCCACGATCCCCGCAGGTGTGAATCTTCCACGGGGCTCATCCTATAGATGGCAGGTCTTGGTGTGGGACAAGGAAACGAATAACCTCAACTTTACATCTTTATTCACCTTTACCATCAGCCGGCAAGGTCCTACCGGAGGCAGCGGCGGATGCTTTATCTCAACTATGTTTTAGAAGAATGCTTCGGGAACCAGGTACGATCAGGTCTCCGAATCCGATGTCTCACTGCAAGGAGACCCGAGCGTTGCCGAGGCTGCCCAATTCTTGAGACAGACAGGGCGAAACAGAATGAAAGGAAAATATGGGAGAATAATTCTTGTATTTCCGCCCTTGATCCTCATCTCTCTTTTTATTAATCAGCCTTGTTTTGCCGAGAGCGGGAGTCACCGCCTCCATGCTCAAGACCTTGTCTACCAAGGTGCCTTTGCCTTTCCGGAAGGTGATGAGTGGACTTACAGCGGACAGGCCCTTGCCTATTACCCTCATGGCCATGCCTCAGGGCCGGCTGACGGGTATCCGGGTTCACTCTATACAGCCGGCCATGCCTGGAACGATCTGGTGGGTGAGATCACCATCCCTGTACCGGTAATATCTCATGATTTCAGCAAGCTGCCAAAGGCATCCGTGCTCCGTTCCCCGACAGATATCACCGGGGGCTGGAAAGACAACTGCACCTTTTCTGAGGGCTGCCTGTATCGGGAGCTGGATGGTCTGGAGTATCTGCCCAATATCAATAAGATCGTCTGGAATCTGAGGGACTGGTACAATGTGGCTGCCTTTGATCAGGATTCCTTGGGATGGAGTGATCCTGACATGACAAATGCCCGGGGGGTCTGGCATATCGGAAAGCGGAGTGACCCGGAATTCCATAACGCGCGGACCTGTAATTACCTTTTCAAAGCCCCCGTGGGCTTTGCCACTAAATATCTGGATGGAAAACGGCTTATTGCCGGGAACCACCGGGAAGCCGGAGCATTAGACGGTTCTCAGGGCCCAACCCTTTATGCACTCGCCCCGTGGGAAGACGGTAATCCCCCTGCATCCGGACAGAATCTGGATGCCTTGGCTCTCGTGTACTACCCTGAAATCTACGACTGTGTATGGGGCGATCCGGATCTCTGCCATTTCCCAGACTACCGGGCCAAAGACGACTGGGGAGGCGGCGCCTGGGTGCAGATGGAAGACAAAAGCGCCATCCTGATATTCGGAAGAAAGGGGCTGGGGGAGAGCTGCTACGGAACCCAGCAAGAATGCAGCGGAGATCCTTGTGACCCGTACAAAGGGTATCATGCATATCCGTATGAGCCTCAGATCCTCTTTTACGACCAGGAAGAGTTGAAAGAGGTGGTTGCGGGAACTAGAGCCCCGTGGGAAGTCCTACCCTACGAGGTGTACAGGCCGGTGAGCGAAGTGTTTGATCCGGGATGCGGCATATTTGGAGCCGTGGCCTATGATTCCGAGAGAAGGCTTATTTATGTGACCGAGCAGACCGCTGGTCCATGGGACGAAACAGTGGTGCATGTCTGGAAGATTGATGCCCAAGATGCAGTATCCATACTTTATGTGGACAGTAATGATCAGACATGCGGTGGAAACAGTCCGTGCTACACGTCGATTCAGGAAGGAATCGATCATGCAAACGAAGGGGCGATCATAAGGATAACCCAGGGAGCTTATGGCGAATCGATCGTCCTGAACCAATCAAAAACGCTGGAAGTTACCGGGGGTTGGAATTCCGGGTTTACAGCGCAATCAGGAGACACCAGCATCAAGTCCATCACAATCGGCAACGGAACCGTCACCATGGACAATATGGTGATAGAATAGTCCGCTGGTTCTGGCCCGGAGAGATGAGGCGACGGTCAATGATTCCAGCTTGTGCGGCAAATATTTTGGCTTTGCCATGAAGGATTCGGAGAGGGTATCCGCCTGCGGTCTTGACATTTTGAAAAATGGAGAGTAGGGACGTCTAACCGCTCCGGGCTTCTCCATTAGACGGTGAGCCGGAGGATTGAAAAGTCTGTTAGGAGAGAATTTGTGAGTTGGTTTGGAAAAGTTGCTGGTGGGACTGTCGGTTTTTTGTTCGGCGGACCTCTTGGGGCCATTTGCGGGGCTGCCCTTGGACATGCCTTTGTTGACAAGAGCCCTGGTGGGCTTCAGGAAAGTAGAAAATTCACCTACAAGGATGAAACCCAGGCCCTCTATTTTGTCACGTTGTTTTCTATCCTGGGAAAGCTTTCAAAAATCGATGGCGCCGTTACCCGGGATGAAATTGATGCCACGGAAAAGTTCATGAAGGAGATAAGGCTCACAGCTGAGCAAAGAAAGTTTGCGATTGAAACTTTCAATGAGGCCAAGAATTCCCCCTATTCCATTGAGGAGCTGGCAATCCAGTTTTACAAGTTTAACCGGCGTTCACCCGAGATATTGCGTTCTTTGATCAACCTGCTGTTCAGGATCGTGGCGGCTGACGGAAAAGAACACCCCGCGGAGGAAAAAGCCCTGAGACAGGTAAAGAATATTTTTCGGATCAGTGAGCAGGAATTTACAAATTTGAGGCGCTCATTTTTTGATGACGTTGACAAATATTACAGCCGGCTGGAGTGCACTCCCAAAAGCAGCAACCAAGAGATCAAGAGGAATTACAAAAGACTGGCCAACGATTTTCATCCCGACAAGATCATATCAAAAGGCCTTCCTGAAGAATTCATAAATTTTGCAACGGACCAGTTCCAGGAGATTCAGGAAGCCTACGGCAAAATCAGGAAACAACGTAACTTCTGAGTCTGCCAAGCGTAACTTCTCATTAAGCCCAGGAGGTAACACTTTAGCCGATTGAAACCAGGGGAATGGGGATTCCCCTGTCTAAGTGCCAATTTTGAAAAAAGCTAAATTCATACCCCAGAAGAAAGAATAGGATTTCTGCAGTACGACTCAGCTGTTCGAGTCAAAAATCATACCATTTGCCGGGTACCAACTCCATAAAATCGATGTCTGCCTTTTCCTCCAGTATTCTCTTTAACTCAGATAGATCGGCTTTTACGGCCCCGGGCAACAGCGGGTCATGATGTTGTGGTATTGCTATCTTACAGCCTGAAGCAATTGCCAGTTGGGCGACCGGCTCCTCAATCCCTGCAAGGGTCTTGCCCGGCAGGACCTGCAAGAGGGTAATATGGGCGTTTGCCCCTTTTGCCACCTCGATAACCTCCGGGGCAGGATAAGATCCCGCCATGTAGATCCGCTTCCCATCGGCCACCTCAAAGACAAAGTTGAGATGCTCCCCCTGGGAATACTTATCCATCCACTCCTCAAACTGATCCGGCATTTGGTCCGTACCCAGCATTGCCGTCAGACCCTTCTTGATCACAGTTCTGAGATCCGGGCCTTCGTCCGCCAGATCACGGCCCGTCAGCCTCTGGTACTCCTTTCCAAAATCCACATGAACACCATGAACGACCTCCGCGGTAAAACCATCCTCCCGAATCACATCACCGGGCTTTACCCTGTTGATCAGGGAAGGGGACACTCCCTGGTGCTTGATCAAGGACGCTGCCGTCACCTCGTTGCAGAATATCTTCGGGTCAAAACGATTTGCCAGCTTGCCCACATCAAGCACATGATCATAATGGCCGTGGGTGATGAATATATGGTTGCAGCCCTCAAATTCGTCGGATGTAACAGGTGAGCTGACCGAGTCATCAACATAAGGATCAATGACAATTGTCTGTCCGTCGGGCAAAACAATCTCGAAACATGCCGTACCTAACCATCTCATTCTCATTTTCATTCTTACCCCCCTCAAGCATGGATAAACCCCATTTTCTATGGCATAAGCTCTGACCGTAGGGTGTAAATCACAGCCGTTGGTAAACGATAGTCATCCATTCCTTAACAAGGGAGGAGATTTATCGTATCGGGACTAATGGAGTACTCCAACACTCCTGATTTACACCCCTGACCGTATCAATGTTGTCGCGTTTTCAATTGCCGAACCCCCTATACTTTATCCCTAGAACCAATCCCGGTCAACACATATGACCGGAAGGTGACGAATGAAATCATCGTCTACAAGAGCAGGCTACCGATTACCCAAATACGGATTTGATTTGATCGCGTTTGTGTGGTAATTTCGCGAAAAGATTTATCTCGGGAACCGACTAGGGAACGCAACAGCCCCGAGATGGTGCCGACCGCGTCAGAGGCTGGAGGTTTCGGTGTGTCAGTCTTTGGCATTGACAGACCGTCCCTTCGGGGCAAACGCGAGAGTATGATTCAAACTGAGGGCCTGCGCAGGCCCAAATTTGAGAGGACTATTGATATGAACATCATTGTTTCCGGTTCACTGGCATATGATAGGATTATGGATTTTCCGGAATACTTCTCGGAGCATATCCTCCCCGATAAGATACATGTCTTGAATGTCTGTTTTCAAGTGAATGGCGTTAAGGAGAAATTCGGCGGTACAGCCGGGAATATCGCCTATGCTCTCGCTCTGATGGGCGAGACACCCAGGATATCCTCTTCCATCGGTCACGATTATCACAGGTACTTCGACTGGCTGGCGAAGAATGGAATCTCCACCAAAGACATCAAAATCATCGAGGATGAACTCACGGCAGGTGCCTATATAACCACCGACCGGGCAGACAACCAGATCACCGGGTTCAATCCGGGCGCTATGAAATATTCTTCCTCTCTGGATTTCGATAAACTCACGCCGGAGGAGACCCTTGTGATCGTCTCGCCAGGCAACCTCGAGGACATGGTTAACTATCCTCGCCTTTGTAAGAAAAGGGAGATCGACTATATCTTTGACCCCGGACAATCTCTCCCCATGCTCAAGGCCAAAGACGTGGTCCAGGCCATAGAAGGGTGCCGGATCCTGATCTCAAATGACTATGAGCTGGATCTCATCATAAACAAGACCGGGTTAAACAAAAAGGCCTTGCTTGCGCGCGCCGAGGCTATCATCGTAACCATGGGAGAGTCTGGATCACTGGTCTCCACACGCGATGGTGAAATACTTATCCCTGCTGAAACACCAAAGAAGGTAGAGGACCCCACGGGCGCCGGCGATTCTTACAGGGGCGGACTCATCAGTGGTCTGGTCACGGGCAAGGATTTAGAGCAGTGCGCCAGGATGGGGAGTGTATGCGCTTCCTTTGCCGTAGAGTGCTACGGCACGCAGGAATACAGGTTCAGCCGGGAGGAGTTTAACGAGAGGTTCAACGGCTGAGACTGAAGTGAAACCGGTCAGCATAAAGACGGCGCAGTGAAAAATGAGAGCATCCGCAGGAAGGGGGACAGGTTTTAGCTTATCTTGAAAGGAGTGGTGTATGAAGCAGGATTGGGTTTCACGATTTTCGGACAATGTCAAAGATTTTGAAGGTTATTCCATCGGGAAGCTTTTTAAAATGATGGATGACGACCCGGAAATCATCTCTCTGGCAGGGGGGCTGCCGTCCCCGGAGATGTTTACAACAGATGAAATACGGCTCGCCTCAAAACGGAATTTGACGGATAATGCTGAAAAAATTATGCAATACAGTCCCACCCGGGGCGAGAAAACCCTGATCGAGGCGGTTATCCAATTCCTGGAGAAAGACAATGTCCGTGTCTCTGAAGAAAATGTTGTGATCACCTCCTCCGGCCAGCAGGGATTGGATCTGACGGGACGTCTTTTTCTGAACCCGGGAGACGCCATCATCATCGACCGCCCCACATTCGCCGGAGCAATTGTTGCCTTTCAGATGGAACGGCCGGAATTTGTGGGGGTCACCATGGAACAGGACGGTTCCAATATCGATGGATTCAAGGAAAAAATTGAGGGTTTGAAAAGGCAAAACAGGAAGCCAAAGTTTATCTATGTCGTGCCTGATTTCCAGAATCCAACGGGAATAACCATGAGCCTGAAGAAAAGAGAGGCGCTTCTGGAGCTGAGCTACCAATACGATATTCCCATCATAGAAGACAGTCCTTACCGCCACCTGCGCTATTACGGAGAAACCACCCCATCTATTTTCAGCCTGGACCAAGAGATGGGGGGTAGCAACGTCATCGGATTGTACACCTTCTCAAAACTGTTCTGTCCGGGCATGCGGGTGGGTTTCAACATCGGCCCCAAGGATGTAATCGAACTGATGACAAACATCAAGGAGGGGAGTGTCCTCACGACGCCAAAATACAATCAGGATATGTGTACCGCGTTTCTCACAGAAATGGATACTGAGCCATACTTTAAGAAATGCAGGGCCTATTACCGGGAAAAGCTTCAGCTCTTCCTCGATACCATGGCGGACCATTTTCCTGATGGAGACGGATTTTCTTGGACGCAGCCGGAAGGCGGGCTTTTTCTATGGGTCACGGTGCCCGAAAAAATCGATACGCTCCAGTTGTTCCATGAGGCCATAAAGTTCAAGGTGGCCTTTGTTCCGGGAAACGCGTTCTTTGCAGAGAATCATGAAAAAAACCATATGAGAATCAATTTTTCTTACCCTTCAAAAGAACAACTGACTGAGGCGGTTAAAAGACTTTCAGTCTGTATTCAAGATCATGGGAGGGTAAAATGACCGTTATCCATGGCTTCCGGCTCCAGTGGGAGAAGGAGATTGAAGAACTAAAAACCACTGCAAGATTTTATCACCATCAAAAAACCGGTGCCCAGCTCCTGTCCCTTTCAAATGACGACGAAAACAAGGTCTTTGGCATTACCTTTCAAACCCCTCCTTTTGACTCGACGGGTCTGCCCCATATACTGGAACACTCGGTTCTTTGTGGTTCCAAAAAATACCCGGTGAAAGAACCCTTCGTGGAACTCCTGAAAAGCTCCCTTCAGACCTTTTTGAACGCGTTTACCTACCCGGACAGAACCTGCTACCCGGTGGCCAGCCAGAATGTTCAAGACTTCTATAACCTCATAGACGTCTATCTGGATGCCGTCTTCTACCCCCGACTGACCCCGTTTACCTTGCAGCAGGAGGGTTGGCACTACGAGTTGGAGAACCGGGAAAATCCCTTCATATACAAGGGAGTGGTCTTTAACGAGATGAAGGGGGCCTATTCATCCCCGGACAACCTCTTGTCGTCGTACTCCCTCCAGTCTCTTTTCCCTGATAATCCTTATGCATTTGATGCAGGGGGCAATCCAAAAGAGATACCAAATCTCACATTCGAACAGTTCCAGGCCTTTCACGCAAAATATTATCACCCCTCAAATGCCCGCATCTATTTCTATGGTGACGATGACTCTGATGAACGGTTGAAAATCACAAGCGGATATCTCGAGGCGTTCGATCCAATAGAGATCAATTCAACCATCCGCTTGCAGCCCCC
>JADHXI010000124.1 GCA_016783065.1 Desulfobacteraceae bacterium
ACGGGGATTTTATCAAACCCGATCAGCCTTGCCACTTCTTCCATCAAATCAACTTCCCGCGTAATATCCACTCGAAAGGATGGCGGCTTGACTCGAAGGGCATTGTTATCCGCATCATACACCTCCATCTCAAGGGCACTCAAATACCCGTTTATCTCACCCCTTGAAGCGCGGGTGCCCAGAAACCGGTTTGTCTTATCTACCCCCAAATCGATAAGGGGGCGGCTGTAAGGTTTTGGATAATTATCCACAAGACCTCTGGCGATCTTGCCTCCGGCCAGTCGTGATATGAGTAAAAGGGACCGCTTGAGGGCGGTTGTGACACCTTCAATATCCACCCCTCGTTCAAATCGATACGAGGCTTCTGTGGACGATCCCAGCCACTTTGAACCCCTTCGGATGGTCACAGGATCAAAAAAGGCGCTCTCCACCAAGACATCTCTTGTCCCCGCAAAGATCTCCGAGTTGAGTCCCCCCATGATCCCGGCCACTGCCACTTGCCGTTGGCCATCACAGATCATGAGTGTTTCGTCATTCAGGGAATGGGACTGCCCATCAAGGGTCGTAAAGGTTTCTCCTTCCCGGGCTCGCCTCACCACTATCCTGTTCTCCCGCAGCCGATTGTAATCAAAGGCGTGGAGGGGTTGGCCCAATTCAAGCAGGACATAGTTTGTCACATCAACAATGTTGTTTATACTCCTTATTCCACATAGATAGAGGCGATATCTCATCCAAAATGGAGAGGGGCCAAGCGCAACATCCTGAATTATCCCGGCAGCATACCGGGGGCACCCAACCGGGTCATCAAGTGTCACGCTTGTGAGTCCATCAATAGGGGGGCCATCCTCTTTTAGCTCTGTCTCCGGTCTCTTGAGCTCCTTGCCCGTTAGAGCTGCAACCTCCCTTGCAATTCCGACGACCGATGCACAGTCCGGACGGTTGGGTGTAAGACTCACATCAAAGACCCAATCGGATAGCGGGCACACGGCGGAAAGTGAGTCCCCGGGAACCAGATCCGAGGGGAGGATCATAATGCCCTCATGGTCATCGGTCAGGCCCATTTCATCTTCTGCCAAGAGCATCCCTTTGGAGATCTCTTCCCTGATCTTATCCTCTTTTATGACCGTGCCATCCGGAAGCCTTACCCCCGGGCGGGCAAAAGGGGCCATTGCTCCCTCTTCAATATTGGGCGCCCCGCATACCACTTGCACGGTATCATTCCCGGTATCCACATCGCAGAGATACAGCCGGTCCGCACCGGGATGAGATCTCACTGTCAATATCCGTGCCACCAGGATATCCTCCAGGGACTGCCCAAATGCCTCAAGTCCCTCTACCTCCAGCCCGGCCATGGTCATGAGCTGGGCCAGGTCATCTGGCGGCATCTCAATATCTACATATTCTTTTAGCCAGTTCAGGTTTATTTTCATGGTCAAAACTCAATCAACGGCTCAAAACTGCCTGAGGAAACGCATGTCATTTTTGAAGAACAGCTGGATATCGTCAATCTCATATTTTAGCATGGCGATTCTCTCAATTCCCATGCCAAAGGCAAAACCGGAGTATACCTCCGGGTCATAATCCACAAAACCATACACCTCGGGATCAACCATTCCAGATCCCAATATTTCCAACCACCCGGTATGAGAGCAGGTCCGGCACCCCGCCCCCCCGCAGATCACACATTGGATATCCACTTCTGCACTGGGCTCGGTAAAGGGAAAGAAGCTTGGCCTGAACCGCAGGGCCGTATCCCGGCCAAACATTTGGTGCACAAAGCCTGTCAAGGTCCCCTTTAGATCACCGAAACTCACCCCCTTGTCCACAAGGAGGCCCTCAACTTGATGAAACATGGGGGTATGGGAGACATCTGAATCCCTTCTGTAGACTTTTCCTGGAGCGATGACGCTGACGGGAGGTCTTTGAGTCTCCATGACCCTCACCTGTATGGGAGAGGTATGGGTCCTCAGAACCACGTTGTCGGAAATGTAAAAGGTGTCCTGCATGTCCCTTGCAGGATGATCCTTGGGTATGTTGAGGGCCTCAAAATTATAATAGTCCAGTTCCACGTTAGGCCCAGTCACCACCCTGAACCCC
The DNA here is from genome assembly GCA_016783065.1 of Desulfobacteraceae bacterium. Lineage (GTDB taxonomy): Bacteria > Desulfobacterota > DSM-4660 > Desulfatiglandales > Desulfatiglandaceae > JABMQV01. The sequence continues at coordinate 2,098 of JADHXI010000124.1, forward strand.
ATCCTGGAAAGGATCTGGCAGACCTCTATGGTTGTTGACGTGATGGGATGGAGATGTCCGCGGTTGTGTTCTCTCCCCGGCAGGGTTACATCCAGATAGGTGGTCCGCTTGGCCTTTCCCGAGGCCAGGGAGTTGCTTACCCTTTCAAACTGTCTGGATAGGTTGGTCTTGATACGATTGCCCAGCTTGCCCAACTCGGGTCGTTGTTCGGAGGGCACTCTGCCCAGCTGTCTCATGAATGAGGTGACAAGGCCCTTTTTTCCGAGATACGAGACCCTGAACTTTTCAAGCTGGGAGGCATCACCGGCCCTCCCAAGCTCCTCAAGCGCCCTCTTTTCCAGCTCAAGGAGTTCTTTTTTCATTGCTCCACTGGTTGCGCATCGAAACTGTCGTATCGGACCATAGTCGCCAGGTGGGAGAATGCCACTGGATCTCGAACAGCCATATCGGCAAGTATCTTGCGGTCCAGATTGATCCCGGCCTTGAGCAGGCCACTTATGAACCTGCTGTATGACAGGCCATTTTCCCTGGCGGCGGCATTGATCCGCACAATCCAGAGCCGGCGAAAATCCCTTTTTCTGGTCTTTCGGTCACGGTATGCATACATCCCGGCCCTGTCCACGGCATTGCTGGCCGTCCTAAATTGCTTGCTCAGTCCCCCCCTGTAACCCTTGGCGGCTTTGAGAATCTTCTTTCTTCTCTTCCTGGCCTTTGGGCCTCTTTTTACCCTTGGCATTTAAAAACCTCTTTTATTTCTTTTTGTGTCTGTTTTGGTCTTGCCACTTTACAAACTCCACCAATTCAAGCCCTCCCCGAAAGGAGCAGGTTAGAAAAACTTCTAGAGGTAGGGAATAAGTCTGGCTACCTGTTTTTTGTTGGTGGAATCGACCATACCCGATTTCCGGAGATTCCTTTTTCTCTTTGCGCCCTTCTTTGTGAGAATATGACTCGAAAAGGCCTTGTTTCTGACTATCTTACCTGAGCCCGTGGTCTTAAACCTCTTGGCCGCTCCACGGTTCGTCTTCATCTTTGGCATTTCTAACCTCCATAAAAAGGAAATAACTTCTGTAATCCAACAACCCCCTCGGCCTTTGCCAAAGGCAATAAACCAACGGGGGCTCAACCTTGTTCACAGGATACCCGGCTGACCCCGATGCAGCAATCGGTTCAGGCTTTGGTCAAAAAACGACTATCTGTTTTAACGCCGGGTTTGGAACGTTTGCCGATTCCAGGGCTTGTATGACAGCGGGGATCGGGTAGTTGGAACGCGTCCAACGGAGCATCCAGATCTACTTGGGGATGATCACCATACTCATCCTGTTTCTGGCCTCCTGGGTGGGTCCCTGATCTACCGTTCCCTCCTCCGCAATTGCCTCGGCTACCCTCTCGAGGAGCTTCACTCCGGCTTCTTTATAGGCCATCTCACGGCCCCTGAAAAAGATCGTCACTTTGACCCTTGACTTCTGCTCCAGGAATTTCTTCATATTCCTGATCTTGAAACCCAGATCGTGATCCTCGGTGCGGGGTCTGAGCTTGATCTCCTTTAGCTGCCCCCCTCGGGTCTTTTTGCGCGCCTCCTGAACTCTCTTGTTTGCCTGGTACTTAAATTTGCCATAGTCCATGGCCCGGCATACAGGGGGATCCGAGTTGGGTGCAACCTCCACCAGATCAAGACCCTCGTCCCTTGCCACGTTCAGGGCCTCCCTAACAGGGACAATGCCAAGCTGTTCGCCTTCGGCCGAAATCAGTCTAACCACCCTGGAACGAATCCGCTCGTTCACCCTGACATCATCAGATTTCTTTCCTATGGTTGTTACCTCCTTTGTTTACATTCCTCTGAGATCCGCTCGATAAACTCCTTGGCACTCATAAGCGGAAGATTTTGACCGTTCCTGAGCCTTGGGGTTAATCCCTCCCTATCACATTCTTTGTCTCCCACTATCAACATGTAAGGGATCTTCTGCAACTGGGCCTCTCTCACCTTGAGGCCCAATTTCTCATTTCGAAAATCCGCCTCAAGCCTAATGTCCGCATCTTCAAGGGCCCTGAGCAACCCTTCCCCATGGGGGATACTCCTGTCCGTCACAGTGAGGATCACGGCCTGCACCGGGGCAAGCCATGTGGGAAAGGCGCCGGCGTAGTGTTCGATCAGTATCCCAATAAACCTCTCAATTGCGCCCAGAATCACCCTGTGGATCATGGCAGGTCTATGTTTTTGCCCATCCTTGCCAATGTAAACCAGATCGAATCTTTCAGGAAGCGTAAAATCGCACTGTATGGTCGCGCATTGCCATTTTCTGCCCAGAGCATCCTTTAATTTTACATCGATCTTGGGTCCGTAAAAGGCCCCGTCCCCCTCATTGATATCGTATTGGAGATGGGAATCCTCCATTGCAACTTTGAGGGCGTTTATGGCAAGATCCCAGTCCTCATCCGTCCCTATGGATTTTTCCGGGCGAGTGCTCACCTCCAGTTCGTAGTCGAACTCGAAAATATCCATCACATCCCTTACAAAATCAAGAACACCCTTTATTTCATTATTCAGTTGTTCGGGGGTGCAGATGATATGGGCATCATCCTGCGTAAACTCCCTCACCCGCAAGAGACCGTGCAGGACCCCGGAGCGTTCGTGGCGATGGACCGTCCCCAATTCAAAATAGCGTTTGGGTAAATCCCTGTAACTCCTTATCCTGGAGCCGTAAATGAGCATGTGCGCCAGGCAGTTCATTGGCTTGATTCCGTAAGACTGCTCATCTATATCCGTAAAGTACATGTGCTCCCGATAATTTTCAAAGTGGCCCGATTTGTTCCAAAGCTCCGTCTTGAGAAGGCTCGGACCTTTTGCCAGTTCATATCCCCTTTTCAGATGTTCTCGTATTTCAAATTCTTCGATGATATGACGCAGCATGGCGCCCTTGGGATGCCAGACTATCATGCCGGCACCGATCTCATTATAGGTGCTGAAAAGACCAAGTTGGGGTCCAAGCCTGGCGTGGTTTCTCTTTTCGGCCTCTTCAATCCTTCTCATATACTGTTTCAGCTCTTTTCTATTCTCAAAGGCCACGCCGTAGATCCGGCTGAGCATGGGTCGATTTTCATCGCCCCGCCAATAGGCACCGGCCACCTTTGTCAGGGCAAAGGCATTGATCATGCCGGTGGAGGGGACATGGGGACCGCGGCAGAGGTCGGTGAAGCTGCCCTGAGTATAAAGCTTTACGTTTTCGGCCCCCAGATCGGTGATCAGCTCCACTTTATAATCTTCCCCCAGCCCCTTGAAGAAATCATTGGCCTCCTGACTTGTCACTTCTCGCCCGGTAAAAGGAAGATCCGCCTTTATGATCTCCCTCATTTTTTCTTCGATCCTGGAGAGATCCTCTTTCTTAAATGGCCGTTCGTAATCAAAATCGTAATAAAACCCGTCTTCAATGGCCGGACCAATGGTAACCTTCACACCGGGGAATAGTTCCTGTACTGCCATAGCCATCACATGGGAGGTACTGTGCCGGAGTATTTCGAGTCCTTCCTTCGAATTCAGGTACACCGGCTTCAGTTCCACCTGGGAGTCTATCTGGGTCGAAAGGTCAGCCAATTCTCCGTCGATCTTTACCGACACCACCCGATCCAGACCCCGGACTCCCAGCTGTTCCAATGCTTCATAGGCGGACATGGGCCCCCCTTGAATCTCTTGGACTTCCTTGGCCTTCAAATGAACGGTAACTGGCTTCATAAACCTAACCTTATAAACAGAAAATGTTCCGGGCGATTAAAGTTTAGGAATTCTTTTTAATTACTATAAAACAAATTACGTAAAACGAATCCTTACTTTTAGACACTTCAATTCACTTTAGACGCTATACACTTCCATGATTGGCCTATCCACAAAACTAAATAAGGCATCCGAAGTGGTAAACCTAATTCCTCAGATGCCTTATGTAATATCTTATCTTAGCAATACAATTTAGGACAAGTCTGATAATTGTTAAAATTCTAAAGGAAAAAGGTTTCGTTTAAACAAACCGGATTAAACCAAAAAATCCTGTCTCTTATAAACGACAACACCACAAAATGCAAGGGAAAAAATTAATTGATATCCGCTGTGGATTTGGTCCTTCGAAGGGGGCTCTCCCTCAGGCGGGTGACAGTCTCGATAGTGAGGAATTCAAAGGCAGGGTAGACGCTGATCCGATCTCCCTCTTAAAAGATATATCGCTCTGGGCATCGGTGATCCTTTCCTTCAAAGCAGCCCCGCTGCCGTCATGATCTCCGGCACCTTGTCCTCCTTGCCGATGGCCATGATATGAACGCCGTCACACATCTTCTCATCCCGTATCCTCTTGATCATCCGCCCTGCAATCTCTATGCCCTTGGCCAGAGCCTTTCCCTTGCCGGCAGAAGCCATCTCCTCGATCAATTCCTGTGGAACGGTGACGCCTGCCACATTCTTGTTCATAAAACGGGCCATGGGCGCTGAGGTCAGCAAGATGATGCCGGCCAAGATTCTTGCCGGAAACTCCCTGGCATATTCCATGAATTTCTTGAAATTGTCCAGGTCATAGACTGCCTGGGTTTGTATGAACTCGGCCCCAGCCTCTATCTTTTTCTCGAACTTGATGAGCTGAGGCTCCAAGGGATTGGCCTCTGGGGTAACGATGGCGCCGGCACAAAAAGAGACACTCCCGTCCAGATCACTTCCACCAAGGTCCTTCCCTTTTTCCAGTCCCCTGATTGCCGCCAGTAATTGACTGGAATCCAGATCAAAGACGCCCTTCGCCTCCTTATGGTCACCCAGGACAACAGAGTCTCCTGTCAGACAGAGGACATTCCTGATCCCCCGGCTGGCCGCCAGAAGAAGATCCGCCTGGAGCGCCATCCTGTTACGGTCTCGGCAAGTCATCTGCAGGATGGGCTCGCCCCCCATCTCTTTCACCATGAGGGCCCCGCCTAACGATGGGAATCGCATGACTGAACTCTGGTGATCGGTCACATTCATGGCATCCACCTTATCCTTTAAGAGTTCAATATGGTGTGCCATCTTCTCCAGGTTTGTTCCCTTGGGGGGTGCCACTTCAGAGGTAACAACAAATTTGCCAGACTCCAAGGCCTCCTTAAATGAGGGAATCATTCGCAACCTCCTATAACTTGAACTTTCCCGGACTCGGTTCTCCCTGATGATTCCTGGGTTTCTGGAGCTTTTTCATGGAACCAAGCCGGTCCAACGCCTTGAGCCGTTCATAGATGAGCGTCCATGCACAGTCCTTGGCCTCATCTATCTCGCACTTTCCGTTATTGGTCCCCCCGCAAGGCCCATTCACAAGCCCTTTGTGGCAGGAGGTGACAGGGCATACCCCGCCGGTCTCTCCCAAAATACACGTGCCGCACTGGGTACATATTTCATCAAACTGCCCTAACCCAGTCTCCTTCCCAATAAAGAGGGTATCCAGGGCGGGGACAACCAACTTATCCGAATGGTTTGCAATGGTCTGAATCCCAAAGGCGCAAGTCATTATCAAGAGGGCATCGGCCTGCCTGATCTGGCCCCCATATTCGGCCAGAGCCTCCTTTGTCAAATTGTCGCAGGCTACCGGTAGGACCACATCCCCTGTGATTATCTTGCCCTTGGAGGAGAGCGTCCTCTTCATTTCCGCGACCTCAGGGACGCCACCTGTGCGTGTGAGGGTCACGCAGGTGCCGCACCCGACGATAAAGACCCTTCCCAGGCCATCCAGGAGTTGGTCCAACTCCTCGTCCCTCTTTTGCTGTGTAATAGACCTAATCATATCCCTATCCTCTCCTTCTCCAGATCACACCTCAAACACCTAGTTGCCTCAAGAACTGCCTGCTCCTCTGTGAACCCCGTCTCTACCTCCCTGAAGTCCCTAACCCTTTCCTCCGGGCTCTCAAGCTCAATCTTGAGCCTCGGCCTTGCCTCGGCGGTTTCCTCATCTAGGGCCAGACCTATATTTTCCTCCATGGAGGTCTTTTCGTCCACGATCTCCACACGGCTCTTATCGTCCCGGAGATACTTGTCAACTGCGATGGCTGCCCTCCTTCCTGACGCTATGGCCCTTATCACAGTGCTTGGACCGGTGGTGAAATCTCCCCCTGCGAAGATACCGGGGACATTTGTGCACAGCGTGTTTTCATCCACTACGAGGCTACCCCATACGGCCCTCTCAAGTTGACCGTCCTCCGATAGGAAAGAGATATCGGGCGCTTGACCAATAGAGACAATTACGGCCTCTACATCTACCACCTGTGTTATCTTCTCATCGATACTGAGATGTGATCCGCCTTCCTCATCAAAAACTGTCTTGCTACGAACAAACTCGATGCCAGTGACCTCTCCATCCCTATGTATTATGCGTTTGGGTCCCCATAAGGGGTTTATCACGACCCCTTCCTCAATGGCCTCCTCGATATCCTTCTCCCAGGCAGGCATCTCTTCAATTGTCCTCCGATAAAATATTTGTACGTCCCTAGCACCTATGCGCAGGGCAGTCCTGGCAACATCTATCGCAACATTCCCTCCTCCAATTATGGCTACCTTCCCTCTCAGTTTGATCTCCTTTCCCTTCCTGATATCTGCCAAAAACTGAAGGCCGTGATAGAGACCTCTAATCCCTTCCTCTTCGCCCGCGATCCCTATTCGCAGACTTGATTGTGCGCCTGCTCCAATGAATACGGTGGCATATCCCTCGGCCAAGAGGTCATTGACCGTGTGGTTGGCATCAATTGGTGAATTGTAAAGGACCTTGACACCGCAGCTTGTGATGTAGCCAATCTCCTTCTGGATCACTTCACGGGGCAGGCGAAATTCTGGGATCGATATCCCAAGCATTCCCCCCCCCATTGGCTGGGCCTCGTAAACAGTCACCCGGTAACCCATTTTGGCAAGAAAATAGGCACACGTGAGCCCCGCAGGACCAGCTCCCACTATGGCCACTTTATGGTTACTGCTGACGGGAAAAGGAGCTTTCGCGAGGCTAATATGATCAAAATACCAGTCAGAAGCAAAACGTTTGAGGGCCCGGATGGCTACCGGGTCATCCAACTCACCTCTACGGCATTTGAATTCGCAAGGATGGATACATATACGACCGCACACGGCTGGAAATGGATTCCTCTCCCTGATGATCTCCACTGCCTTTTCATTTTTTCCAACTGCAATGGCAGCAACGTAATTGGGTACATCGATCCCGGCAGGACACGCGTGCTGACACGCCGATATAACCATGGAATCACATGTTGCCCCTGCACACCGGTGCTCCAGGATGTGATCTTCATATTCCTTCTGGAAATACTTAAGGGTGGAGAGGGCTGGCTTTGCACATGTCTGGCCAAGGCCGCACAGGGACGATTCTGTAATCGTCTCCCCCAATTCCTTGATGGTATCTATATCCTTTAGCTCTCCTTCCCCTCGGGTGATCCTGGTCAATATTTCAAGGAGCTGGGTCGTTCCCAAGCGACAGGGTGCGCATTTCCCGCAGGACTCGGACTGGGTAAAACTCAAGAAAAACCGGGCAATCTCTACCATGCAGTTATTCTCGTCCATCACCACCATGCCACCGGAGCCCATGATGGCACCTATACGTTGGAGGGTGTCGTAGTCTATGGGCAGATTCAAATACTGAGAAGGGACACAACCCCCCGACGGCCCACCCATTTGTACTGCCTTGAACTGCCTCCCCTTGGGAATACCGCCACCTATGTCAAAAACAACCTCTTCGATGGTCACGCCAATAGGGACCTCCACCAGGCCTGTATTTTCCACCTTGCCGGCCAGGGAAAAGATCTTAGTCCCTTTGCTATTTTCTGTTCCCACTTCTCCGTACCAGGCAGCGCCATTCTTGATGATCAAAGGCACATTGGCCCAGGTCTCCACATTGTTGATATTGGTGGGTCTACCATCCAGACCGCTCTGTGCGGGAAATGGAGGCCGAGCCCTGGGCATACCACGCTTACCCTCAATGGAGGCCATAAGAGCGGTTTCCTCACCACATACAAAGGCCCCTGCTCCCATCTTCAGCGAGAGGTCGAAATTAAAACCTGTTCCCAAGATATTCTCGCCCATAAGCCCCAGTTCCTTTATCTGCTCCAGGGCAACTATCAGATGTTCCACTGCAATGGGGTACTCTTCCCGCACATAGATATAACCATATTCTGCCCCTATGGCATACGCCCCTATAAGCATGCCCTCGATGACCGCATGGGGATCCCCTTCCAGCATTGCTCGATCCATAAAGGCCCCGGGGTCCCCCTCATCCGCATTGCAGATGATATACTTGGGATGGCCTTCCGCCTGCCGGGTAAACTCCCATTTGAGCCCGGTCGAGAACCCGGCTCCACCCCGGCCTCTTAATTTGGACGACTTTACCTCCTCCACAACACCTTCCGGTGTCATCTTGGTAAGGGCCCTTACAATGGCCTGATATCCCCCAACAGCGATATAATGATCTATCCTGGTGGGATCTATCCTCCCGCAATTGGCGAGCACCCTCCTTTCCTGTCTTTCATAGAAGGGAATCTGGGAGCGATAGTATATGGGCTTTCCTGTCAAAGGCTCTTTGTAGGCGAGGCGGTCAATCAAGCGGTTTTTCCCGAGGGTGACGGCCACGATTTCGGCCGCGTCCTCTGGTTCCACTTCCTGGTACTGAATTCCAAGGGGCTCCACACCGATCACAGGTGCCTTGGCACAAAAGCCGTGACACCCCGTACCCCACACCTCTACCTGGTCTTGGAGACCCTGTTTCTCAATATCCCTTTCAAGCGCCTCTTTCACCTCGGCAGCACCATAGGCCCGGCATCCTGTCATGCAGACATGAACAAGGGTCTTGGCCCTATCCATCCGGGCAAGGGTCTTGTTGCGTAGCCACTCGAGCTGTCCAACAGAATCTAGCCGCTTCATCTCTTATTGCCGCCCCTTCTTTTCCTCCGTGAGATGGCCGTACCAAGGCACGGAGTCTAACAATCGGTGCGTGATCCTAATGGGGTTTCCCATATTGTCCCAATACGGTAGCAACCTTCTTTGGGGAAAGCTTGCCGAAATATGTTCGGTTCACCATCATTGCAGGGGCCAGGAAGCAGGCCCCAAGACAAGCCACCGTTTCCAAGGTGAAATGGTAATCAGGATCTGTTTCCCCTTCATCCAGGCCCAATTCCTTCTTCATGAACCTCAGTATACTCCGGGCTCCCTTTACGTGACATGCCGTACCTCTGCAAACCCTGACCACGTATTTTCCCTTCGGTTCCAGTGTAAACCCGGCATAAAAGGTAACTACGCCCTGCACTTGCGAAGGAAACAGGTCAAAGGCCTCTGCTATGGGTTCAATGGAATCGGGAGGAATGTACCCGAATGTCTCTTGAACCTCCTGCAATAGGGGTATTATGGCCCATTTTTGAGACTTATGACTCTCAATAATAGATGTGAGTCTGAGCCAGTCAATCTCTTTTGGATCCATTCTCCGATCTCCCAATTCTCAAGGCCTCAGCCTTAGGGCTTCTCAAGCCTGACCTGACATACATTCCATCCCGGCGAACCGTCCCCTTCCAAGGGGATCAAAGGAATCAGATTCCTTGCATCATTGCCACCAAAGGCCAGGGGGAGGAACAGTATTCCGGCCCTCAGGTTCCTCTCCAACCGGACCTTTCTGGTAACAGCCCCTTGTGGAGATACAACACGAACCATATCTCCATCCTTGAGGTCCAGCTTGGCCCCATCCTCGGGGGAGATTTGAATCTCTTCGGCTTTGGCGAATTCCCTGATACGTTCCGAGCGGCTGGTTCGGGTGCCGCTTCCCAGATGGTATCTGAGGGATCCCAATATGGCGGTCACGGGATAGTCTCCATCCGATGTCT
>JADHXI010000125.1 GCA_016783065.1 Desulfobacteraceae bacterium
ATCATACAATATACGGAAGAGCACCGGATCTTTCGGGAGACGGTGAGGAGATTTTTTGGAAAGGAAGTGGTCCCTTACGCAGACGAATGGGAGGAGGCGGGCATTGTTCCCAAGGAGGTCTGGCGAAAAATGGGGGAGCAGGGGTTCCTGTGTATGGACGTTCCCGAGGAGTACGGGGGCTTCGGAGCCGACTTTCTTTATTCGGTCATTTTGTCGGAGGAGTTGGGAAAGACAGGCAACACCGGGCTTGCCGCACCCCTTCACAGCGATATTGTGGTCCCTTACATTACCGCATATGCCTCTGAAGAACTGAAGAAGAAGTATCTTCCCGGATGTGTATCAGGAGAAACCATCACTGCCATCGCCATGACCGAACCCAACACGGGAAGCGATCTGGCCGCCATTCGAACCACCGCAGTGGAGGATGGCGATGACGTAATCATAAACGGCCAGAAGACCTTTATCAGCAACGGCATCAACTGCGATCTCCTTATCCTGGCCGCAAAGGACCCTTCGATTGAGAATGCTTACCAGGCCATGGATCTTTATCTGGTGGAGGACGGAACGTCTGGATTCGAGAAAGGAAAGATGATAAAGAAGGTCGGTTGGCACAGCCAGGACACGGCGGAGCTGTTCTTTAGCGACTGCCGTGTTCCAAAGACCAACCGCCTGGGTGAGAATGGCGGGGGTTTTATGATGCTTATGGAGAAACTCCAACAGGAGCGTCTCATGTGCTGCATCGGCGCGGTTGTGGCGGCGGAACGGATGATAGAATTGACAATCGAGTACTGCAAGGAGAGGACCGCCTTTGGTCGCCCCATCTCCAAATTTCAAAACACCCAGTTCAAGATCGTTGAGATGTCCACCGAGGCAAGGCTGGGCCGCACCTTTTTGGACAAGTTGATCGTGGACCATATGGAGGGAAAGAACATTGTGGTTGACGTGGCAATGGCCAAATACTGGACCACGGAAATGGCCATGCGCGTTGCCGATCAGTGCGTCCAACTTCACGGTGGATATGGTTATTGCGAAGAATATCCCATTGCCCGGGCCTGGAGAGACATCCGGGTCATGTCAATTTTTGCCGGGACAAATGAGATCATGAAGGGGATTGCCGCCAAGTTTATGGGGTTATGATCGCCCAACATCCCTCCCGGCCAGTTTTTTTTAATTCAAAATAGAAATCCTGGTCCTCAGGGCCAGGTCAGAGATAAATGGCTCTGCCTGACAGGATTGACCTGGAGTATTGGCCTCCGGCTCGTAGACCCTACGGCTCGGAGAGACTGATGGAGAGATGGAGAATTGGAAAAACCATAAAAGGCAGTGAGTTTTCAGGAACTGGGTTTGTCTATTACCTCCATAGGTGATCAGGTAGCTCTTTCAACACTCCATCACTCCAGTGCTCCATCACTCCTTGCGCCAATCAAATTGCAGTAGACTAAATCCCTTCCGGGGATAACCAAAGCCGGGTCCTCTGGGCCCGGATCTTTACTATGTCCTGCAATTCTCTCAAGTGACAGTGCTGCTCAAGGGTGTCACCCATGGCTGACCCAAGCCCCCATACACACCACCTACGTCGCAAACTGCGCCAAATCATCTTCGAAGCCGATACACCCGGCGGGAAGGCCTTTGATGTGGTCCTTCTCTTCTGCATCCTTTTTAGTGTGGTTGCAGTGGTGCTGGAAAGCGTAGCCGGGATCCGTGAACATTACGGCAGTGCATTACGCGCCTTTGAATGGATCATCACCGGACTCTTCACCATCGAATACGTACTGCGCCTGGTCTGTGTGGGAAGACCCATACGATATGCCGTTAGCTTCTACGGAATCGTTGATCTTCTGGCCATTGCCCCTACCTATTTAAGCCTGTTTATTCCCGGGACACACTCACTCATCGTTATCAGGGCCCTGCGTTTGCTGCGAATATTTCGTGTCTTGAAACTCGCCCATTTCGTGGGTGAGGCCCGAGTGCTTAATATGGCACTTCGGGCAAGCAGCCGAAAGATTCTCATATTTGTCGGTACAGTGCTGACACTCGTCCTTATTATAGGCGCTTTAATGTATCTCATCGAGGGTGAGGTCCATGGGTTCTCAAGTATCCCCCAGAGCATCTATTGGGCCATCGTCACCATGACAACGGTAGGATACGGAGACGTGGCGCCGCATACCGTTCTGGGCAAACTTCTCGCCTCTGTTGTAATGATCATTGGATACGGCATTATTGCGGTACCCACCGGGATCGTGACAGTGGAACTGGCAAGTGCTCACAGGTCATCCATCACCACCAAGTCATGTCCGGACTGTTCCGCAGAAGGACACGACCCCGATGCTGAGTTCTGCAAGTATTGCGGAGCAAAGCTTTAGCAAGAAATATGACAAACTCCTTTACTTATCTCCCTTGCACGGATTAGAATTGCAACATCTTCCGGCGTCAATTCTGCGCTCATATTTGCCACAATTTGAAGACTCATCTGTTACCAGGTAGGCTGGGGTCAGGGGCACGGTTCCCTTGTTCGTCCCGTGTGGCCCCAGATTATTGAGAACTTATCTGATTTTATTGTTACGGCCTTGTTTCGATTGAAAACCTTTAAAACAGGAGGTGAAGATTCAACATGATCGATTTCAGTCTTACCAATGAACAGAAGCGTTTGCTTGATTTGACAAGAGATTTTTCCGCCAAGGAGATCAGACCGATTGCCCTCGAATATGATCTGGACGGGACATATCCCGAGGCCATTTTAAAAAAGGCGTATGAATTGGGTCTCATGTACACGAATATTCCGGAAACGTACGGGGGGTCCGGGATGGATTATGTGACCCACTACATCGTCACCGAGGCCCTAAACTACGATTGCTGTGCCATCGGTCAAATGCTCGGTATCTCACACCTTTCAACCGGCGCAATATTGCTGGGAGGTACAGAGGAAAAGAAGAAAAAATTCCTGGGTCAGATGACCAAGAGCTACCGCAGCGGAAGTTTTTGTCTGACCGAACCCGAAGCCGGCTCGGATGCCGGTGCAATGAGAACAAAGGCAGAAAAGCAGGGCGACGGGTATGTGGTCAACGGCGCAAAATGCTACATTACCAATGGGGGGTACGCAGACCTTCTGTGCTTGTTCGCAACCGTTGATACAAGTCTGGGTACCAAGGGAATTTGCTGTTTTGCCATTCCCCGGGACACCCCAGGGATATCGGTTGGCAGGACCGAGGACAAGATGGGGCACCGGGCCCTAAACGTGACCGAGATCTTGTTTGAAGATGTGAAGCTGACCTCTGAGAATCTGATCGGAGAAGAGGGCCAGGGTTTCAAACTGGCCATGATGGCCCTTGACCGGGGACGTGTAAATGTTACGGCGGTTTGCACTGGAATTGCTCAGAAGGCCTTTGACGAGGCTGTGTCCTGGGCAAGGGAAAGGAAACAGTTCGGCCAAGCCATTGGCAACTTTCAGGGGATACACTTTATGCTTGCTGACATGAATGCCCTAATCATGGCATCGAGGGCCATGTATCTCCAGGCTGGATGGATGTTGGATCAGAACATGCGTTGTTCAACAGAAGCCGCCACAGCAAAATGCTTTGCTTCCGATGCGGCCATGAAAGTTACAACCGATGCCGTTCAGATTCTGGCAGGTTCAGGTTATATGAGAGGTACTGTTGTAGAAAAGCTCATGAGAGATGCCAAATTGCCCCAGATCTTTGAAGGGACCAACCAGATAAATCGGATCGTAGCGGGACGCGGTGTCTTGAGCAACCGAAGTATCCTGTTCTAAAAGATTTCGCTCAGGATATCGGGTTTGAGATTATCCGGTCCTATTGTCGGCTGGGGAAAAATGATATGAACCGTGAACAAACAGTCGTTTCCATTGTCAGAGGAAAAGACCCCAGAGTGATCACCCGAGAGGCCATTTCTTTGATTGGAGGATTGGGGCCGGCTCTAAAAGCAGTGGATACAGTCCTGATCAAGCCAAATTTTGGAGTTGATATGCCCTCTACTACCGGGGGAACGACAAATCCCCTGGTGGTTCTGACCCTCATAGAGCTGGCCAAGGAAGCAGGAGCCAAGAGAGTGCTTGTGGGGGAAAGCTCTGTGGTGGGGTATAACGCCGGAAAGATATTCGATTTTTTGGGCGTAAGGGAACCCTTTGAAAGGGCAGGGGCCGAACTGGTCAACATGGATTCGGACAAGTCAGTCAAAGTAGAGGTGCCTAACGGGAAGGTTTTTGAAAATATAAGGGTCCATCGTACGGCCTGGGAAAGCGACTTTATCATAAGTGTTCCGGTGATGAAGACGCACTTTCAAACAGTCGTGAGTCTGGGCCTGAAAAACATGAAGGGGACGCTTCCTGATTCCACAAAAAAACTTTCACACCGCATTGGCGTCAGGCAACGTAAGGAGGAGTTTGAACTGGAGCATTCCATTCTGGACCTGAACAGCGTTTTAACGCCGCGCCTGACAGTTATCGATGGCGTTGTTGCACAGGAAGGATACAAGCCGGGAAGTCCGGGAGTGACGGGAAGCCCTGTGCCAATGGACATCGTTGTCGCCGGATTTGACCCCGTGGCAACAGATGCCACAGCCGCCAACCTCATGGGCTTTGACCCAATGGAAGTGCCTCTCATAAAAAGGGCCTTCGAGCGGGGGCTGGGGGAGGCCAGGATCGAGATGATCAAGACAATAGGGACCCCGGTGAACCAGGTGAGAAGAAAGTTTCGTGCTGCGTCTCTGGAAGGGATTGAGCTGACTCACAAGAACTTAAGGCTTTGTGTAGATAAGGGGTGCAGTGGGTGCCGTGAGACCACTATCCTGGCCCTCGCCGGTATGGAGGCGGACGAAATTTCGGGGATAGGGGAGGCAGAGTTGCTCATCGGCCAGCAGGCAGAGGCAAATTCGTCGGAATGGAAAAAGATCCTGATCGGAAATTGCGCAAAAGACTTGCCATATGAAGGGTATAATATTGAAGGGTGCCCCCCTCCGAGTTTTTACATCAAGAAATGCCTCAAGGGGGAAGAGGATACCATCGACTGGTAGAGACCTTTGCAAAACGCCCCCTTTTGGCCAATCTCGGCGCTTGCCCCGTAGCTCCGGAAGATGGTACTGGGGTCAGGCTCAAATTTCAATCCTCGAAATATTCAATATATTCCTGTGGTTGAAATTTTCGCCTTTCTTGATCTTGACCAAAATTGAACATTTTTCAAAGGTCTCTGGTAGCTGGGAAAAACGGAACCTGCAGCAGTGGTAATAGTTAACGGGAGCAAGATATTTGACAAGATAACAGGATAGACTTGATAAAGATCTAGTTAATCAAAAAAAGTATCACAACCTGAAAAAGATAACATGGAATATGAAAAAGTAACCGACACAATTATCGGCTGTGCTTATCGTGTTTACAATAGAATGGGGTTTGGTTTTCTCGAAAGTTTCTATTAGAAATGCCTGCTCATAGAGCTGCGCAATGCGGGCCTTGATATGGAGACCCAGAAACCCTTTATAGCTTATTTATGAAAATAAAAAGGGTTTTCACTAAGTGATCAACAAAATGAAGAAACAATCACGTCAATCCTGTTATCCTGTCAAAGACAGTTGAACTGTTACCAGCAATGCTGCAAAAGGTAACTGAAAGGAGCAAAAGACATGAGTACAAGGGAATGGCCAATATCTTACTGGCATTATATGCCGGGTCCATCAAGCCCCGTCCAAATGATGCGGGGCGCAATGAAATGTATGGATTGTGGCGGCATCAAGGAGGGCGAGACTGTCCTGATTTCGACTGATACCAACAAGATCCGAATTGCCGAAACCTTGGCCGGTGCAGCATATGCCGTGGGCGCGACGCCCATCATCATCATGATCCCGCCGGTTAAGACCCACGGGGCGCAGCTTCCGGAACCGATTGTCGCAGCCTTTCGAGAGGCCGATGTATTCCTGCAACCCAGCACGTGGTCGCAAACACACACAAAGGCGCGGGTTGAGGCCATTAAGGCGGGTAAAAGGGGTTCAACAATGTGCGAGGTTACAGAGGATGCTCTAAGCATCGGTGCGATTGAAGCCGACTACGAGGAATGCGATAGGCTGGGTAGAAAACTGGGCGCAATCCTGGCGGAGAGCAAGGAGGTACGCATCACCTCTCCTCTGGGTACGGATATATGCGGAGAGGTTAAAGGCCGACCGATTCAATATGAGACCGGACTTTTTAGGGAGCCGGGGCAATTTGCAGCCTTCCCGGATAGCGAGATTAATATATCCCCTGTAGAGGGGACAACAGAAGGAAAGGCGGTTATTGACGTAAGCATCATGAGTGTGGGCATTACCCTATATGACCCGGTGACGCTGATCATCAAAGAGGGAAAAGTGGTGGATATTCAGGGTGGAATGTCTGCTCTCAAATTCAGGGAGACGCTGGAGGCACTGGAGGACGAAAAGGCATTCAATTATGCTGAATTCGGTATTGGGCTGAACCCATGCGCCCGCCTGGCTGCAACAAATCTGTAAGACCTGGGCCGGCTGGGCAATTGTCACTGTGGAATCGGCAGTAAGTTCGCCATTGGTGGAAAGGTATTGGCGCCCAACCATCACGATGCCATCTTTCGGGATGCGAGCATCTATTTTGATAGGAAATTGGTATTGGAAAAAGGCGTATTCAAGGGATGAAGACATGAATAGACCATTGATAAGGGGTGAATCAAAATGAAGATAATCGTTCTTGGGGCTGGGGTAATGGGTTCCATCATTGCCGGGCACTTAACGCGGGCGGGTGAAGACGTTACAGTAATTGCCAGGGGAGAGCGTGCGGTATACCTGAAGAAACATGGTATAACCATAACGGGATTGGTGGATTTCAACGTGCCTTGTTCCGTTGAGACAGACCCGCGAAAAATCGATACGGCTGATGTCCTTATGGTGACAGTAAAGACCTATGATATGGAATCGGCTTTGTCGAGCCTTGGGCATTTAGAGGTGGGCTGTGTCTTGTCTGTTCAAAACGGGGTAATGAAAAACGAGCAACTGGCTGGGGTTTTTGGAGAGGACAAAACCCTGGGAGCCGTAACAATTTTCAGTGGAGAGGTGATCAAGGACGGTGCGGTACATTTTACGTTTCATGATTGTTTCTACATAGGTGAATTGCCTAATGGGAGTTCAGAACGTGTAAAATCTCTTGTGGATTGCCTGAATCGCTCGGGTATTAATGCTAAAGCAGCGGCGCAAATTCAGACAACCGAATGGACGAAGTATGTCAGCTGGTTGGGACTGATGGTCTTATCCGTCCTGTCGCGGCTGGAAACCTGCAAATTTCTGTCCGATCCTGACACAGCTGTAATAGTCGCGCGTATTACAAGAGAGGCCGCATCACTGGCCGCATCACTTGGTATCCCGCTTGAAGACACAACATTAATGCCCGTTAAAACGATTGCCGAGGTATCGGAAGAGGAGGCAATTGAAAAGATCCGTGCGTCCGGTGTGATGATGAAAACGAAATCGCCAAGACATAAGCTGTCGACGCTTCAAGATTTGCTACGAGGTCGACACCTCGAGGTTGAGGAAACCCTCGGATATGCCATCGCTAAAGCTAGTAACCAGGGTGTCCCAATACCAACCATAGAGACTTGTTATCGTCTGATTGCTGGAATTAATCGTTTTGTATAGTAACTAGGCACGCCACACTATGTTTCTATGGGCAGAAATAATAGGATTTCTGAAGTGGGGTTCGGGTGTTTCTTGAAGGCGATCTCTCAAAGTGGATTTGCTTCTCACTTTCGCAGTGGTTGATATTTGGGGTTTTCTCCTAATGAACCCTTATCGGCTTCTCCGTACTTTCGGCAAAACCCCAAATATCAGCCACGCTACGACGAAAGGTTTAGAGAGCGCCGGAGAGAAACAGCTGAACCCCACGGTGCCCGAACTTATTGAGAACTCACCCAGAAAGGAGGTAAATCTCCTGCGTATCGCTGGGAAATTGGCAAAAACCGGCAGACTATTACGTCTGTTGGCAATTAAAAACATTTTGGAGGTGAAAAAATGAGAGAATTGAGAGATGTTGTAATCGTTGGATACCTGAGGACCGCGCAATCAAGGTCCCGCCCCAATGACCCCGGAAGAGATGTCTTCCACAAATTGAGGGCAGATGATCTGCTGGCCCTTCTTCTCCCGGAAGTTCTAGAGAGAAGTAATGTTGAGCCTGAGGAGGTGGAAGATTTTCTTGTGGGAGCCGCGGTGGGGGTCAATGAGAATTGGACCTATGGGGGTCGATACCCTGTGTTGCTCGCCAATTTGCCGCAAACCATCCCGGCCAAGTTTGTGGATCAGCAATGCGGTTCAGCAATGGGTGGCATCCATATCGGTTTTATGGAGATCGCAGCAGGGTTTGCCGATACCGTCATGATCGGTGGGATGGAGCATATGACCCGTAATTACGGTCCAAACCTGAGGGCCAAAGAAGGCGCCATCAGCCCTAATCCCCGCTTTTTTGACGATGAATCCATGGCGCACTGGGACTTTAAGACGTTTTCAAATATGGGGTTCACTGCGGAAAAGCTTTTTTCGCAGACTGATTTCACAAGGGAGGATATGGACCGGTGGGGCACCCGCTCTCATAACCTGGCTGAAAAGGCCCAAAAGGAAGGGTTTTTCGATGCAGAGATCATGCCTGTAGAGGCTGAGCAGGCTGACGGTTCCATGATGGTCGTTGACAAAGATATGGCCGTGCGACACGGTGCGACGTTTGAGGGCACGAGTAATCTCAAACCGGCCTTCAAGGAAGACGGCGTCATCACGGCCGGCAACTCTTCCCCCTTGAATGCAGCAGCCACTTCGTTGATTCTCATGTCCAAAGAAAAAGCGCGAGCCAAAGGTCTCAAACCCATGGCCACGATTCGGTCAATCGGATTTGCCGGGGTGGATCCCACAATTATGGGGACAGGCCCGGTGCCTGCTTCACAAAGGGCCCTGAAGGCGGTGGGAATGGCGGTTAAAGATATTGATTACTGGGAAATCAACGAGGCCTTTGCCATCGTCGCCCTCAACTGCATTAAGGAGCTTGGGATTGATCCGGATCGGGTCAATATCATGGGTGGGGGAACCGCAATCGGGCACCCTTTGGGAGCCACGGGCAACCGGCTGGTGGGGACCCTTGCGAGAATCCTTGCGTTGAAAGGGGCTCGCTACGGCCTGGCCAATGCCTGCTGCGGTGGCGGGCAGGGAGTTGCCACCATCATTGAACGGGAAGATTACGACTGGTGATGATCCACGCGGGGTTTTAGTACCTTACAAAAGAAATTGTGCACAAATTGACCATGAAGTTTTCCCAAAGAGAAGTCTCATTGGAGACCGATTGACGATTGACGGTTGAAAATTGAGCTAAAGGATTTCTGTTTAGGGCCAAACAAACCGGGTTGATTTTTTTCGGCAATAGTCAATATTCAATAGTCAATATTCAATTTCCGGTTCATCCGGGTTAGGGCCTGCAAAAATGTAAAGTTGTTTTTGCGCAGGACCTTAGTCTAATTCCAGCATCCCATGGGCCCACGTCTTTCTGTCTGGGACCCATAATTCCTCATATGCTGGCCACGGTTGCTGCCATATCCCGGACCATGACCCCGTTTCTCCAATCTTTTTGTCTGCTCAGGGTTATGACTCCTGTATCTTCTATCATTGTAGTTCGGGCCGTAACTGCCGCTGTATCCCCAGGAATCCATCATATGATGCCCCCCGCGATCCCATCGGGGCCCCCAGGCAGCGGCAGAGTAGGCCATGGCTGCAACCAACATCAGGCTTCCCAAAACGATTGCTAATCTTTTCATTGCCAACTCCTCCTTTCGATCCAGAAATCTTTTTCTTTTTATAAAGCAAAGGTTGTGCCAAAGGGGGGTATATGAGGTAATAGTATGAAAATATTGAACTTATCCCTATTTCGAGGTGTTCTGGGATTTCAATAACTTGGTAAGTGCTGGTTATTTTTTATCCACTTATTATATCATAATGGGTATAAAGTATCCATTTGAACTCTCATCTGCCATATTTCTCCAGATAATGCCTGAACGAGAAGCCATATTCTTGTCAAGTCCGAACATACAAATCTCCTAATTGGAAATTGTTGTCACTTTCTGCACCAACATCTCCCGTTTGTTGCTGGGTGGCGCCTTGGGTGAACCCATTGCCGTAAAAAGCGGTGATGAAATCGGCCAACTGACGCGAAGCTTTAATACCATGGTGGAAGGTCTCAAAGAGAGGGATTTTATCAGAAATATTTTTGGACGGTATGTGGATCACGAGATCGCAAAGGAGCTATTGAAGCGGCCGGAGGCCTCCAGACTGGGTGGTGAAAAGCGAGAGGTGGCCATCCTGATGTCTGACATCCGGCAGTTTACACCCTTGGCAGAGTCCCTGAGCCCGGACGTCATCATCGGCCTTTTGAATCGCTATTTCTCCGCGTTGATAGAGGTCATCCATAGACACCAGGGAATAATCGTCGATTTTTTTGGGGATAGCGTGTTAGTATTTTTTGATCCACTTGAAGGTCCCGTCAAACCTGTAATCCGCAGGAGCATTGAGTGCGCCTTTGAAATGCAGGGGATCATGGCGAAGTTTAACGAAATGATAGACAAATCAGGGTTTCCCCAACTCGAGATGGGAATCGGTGTCAATTCGGGTGAGGTGATCGTGGGGAATATGGGTTCTGAGACGAGGGCCAAATATGGTATTGTGGGGTCACCCGTAAATATGACCCACCGCATCCAATCGGCGGCCAAGGGGGGCGAAGTGATCATATCGGGATCGGTCTATGAACATCTGTCTCAGGAACTGGTGATCAAGAGAACTTTCAGCATCCCCCTTAAGGGTGTCAAGGGAGAAGTGAGATTATATCGGCTGGAAGGCATTTTTCGCAAGAAAGATCATGAGAATTCTATAAGGGAAGGGAATTGAAAGATATATCGCCCA
Organism: Desulfobacteraceae bacterium; assembly: GCA_016783065.1. GTDB lineage: Bacteria > Desulfobacterota > DSM-4660 > Desulfatiglandales > Desulfatiglandaceae > JABMQV01. The sequence goes on from JADHXI010000125.1 coordinate 10,933, forward strand.
TGCTGAAAGGCAAATGGACCAAATTCGCCGGAGGGTCGTTGAGGGAGAAACAATTCGGCATAAAGAAAGGAATTACCATGAAGAATACAATATTCCACAAAATGGTGATATCAAAAGCAACCCTTTTTGTTCTTATGTCTTTTTAGCGCTGATGTTATCCAATCCTGTGTTTGGCCGCGGTGGGAAGACCCATGCGGACAACATTTTCACTCACTTAAAGGCGCTCCAAAAAGCTGGACCTCCCGATGTCAAAAAGCCTCTTCCATGGCAGAAATCCAATGTCTTACGGTGGTTGAATGCTCTTGCCAAAGCGCCCCAATTATGTGTAGTAAATTGAGCCTGTTCAATATTAGACGAAATTAGATGTTCAGGACGTCGCTCCATTTTCCGGTTTTCTCGTGTTCAACTTCACATAATATAGATCTTCACATAACACGTGATTGGTCATCAGCGCCCACGCGTAACAGGGCGTAACCATCTCCTGAAGCAGCTTGGAGATCCGTTCAAGAAAATCCCCCCTGTTCGATTCCTCGGATGAGGATATGATGCAGGGCGCCGGGTGCCTGTCTGCGTGCGGACACGCACAGGCAGGCATGAATGCGGGCTTGACGGGGCATGCGTTTCAAAAACCGCTTTCGTACCTATTTGTCAACAAAGAAACAACGTCCCCATGTCCCACTGGAATAATATTTCTCGGGGCTGTATCCCATAAATTTTAGCGACCCTTGCGGCAATCCGATCCAGGTTATATTCCTGGCGTTTCAACTCGTAGCGGCATTCGACTTTTTTCGTCCGCCTGGAAGAGTGCCCACTCTACAATTCGTTGCGGGAGAATTTGCTTTTCACCCAGTCCTTGTCAAGCCTCTGGGTCTGCAGGTGCAGATCTATTTGGAAGCCCACTTCAGTCTCAATTTCTTTTGAGAATGAGCGCAATCTTGTAAGTATAG
>JADHXI010000126.1 GCA_016783065.1 Desulfobacteraceae bacterium
TGATAGGCAGTTGGAGACCATCCAAGAATTCTGTGTTCAGTCCGGTTATGAGATCCAAAAGGTATATAGGGAGCAGATCTCAGGCACAAAAGATGAGAGTGATCGGCCTAAACTTGCAGAAAGGGTAACAGGTGGCAGAGCACTACTCCAACGGACCAAATCCTTAGTGCTTTAAGCCCGATTGAGGTACAAATTTGGTACAAAAAGGGCAAAATCAGCGAAAAACGCCAAAAAAAGAGCAGGGGGCTGGTGAGCCAACCTGCTCAAATTATTAATTTTTCGTGGTCGGGGCGAGAGGATTTGAACCTCCGACACCCTGCTCCCAAAGCAGGTGCGCTACCAGACTGCGCCACGCCCCGTGTCAGTGATAGGATTGATCTAAACTTACTCTTTCGGTGGGACAAAAGCAAGTAAATTTAGTAACCGTTCACAGGTTCAGGGTTCAACGTTCAGGGTTAAGGACAAGGACGGCATTGAAGACCCGAGGTTCTCGATGAAAATGCTGATTTTCCAAAATAATTTCCAATTTGGCTTGAAATCTTGGATTAGGCCTGAGGAAGCTGCCGCTTTTCTCGTAAACACGCATCCCAATCGCAGTCCGGGGACGAGAATGGAACCTTGAACCCCTGAACCTTTGAACCCGTGAAAACCTACTAAATTTACAGCAAATCATCTCTGTTAAACCCTTGACCTTTTTTGGCCGCTACTTTATAGTAGATTCTGTTGTTGAAAAGCCCTTTCGCAGATCAGGATTTAAGGAAAAGGAGGCCTGAGATGGATATTCCCAGAAAGTTCGGTATTGGGGTCACGATGATTATCCCTGGCTTCGTGTTGGGCGGCCTTGTGTGGGCATTGCTTGGCTCCCTATCGGCCGCGCTCGGGTGGCTGGCCGTGTTGGGTGTGGAGATAGTCATGGTCATAATCTTGGTCCGAATCATAACCGGAAAGTTTCTGACGGCTGGCCAGAAAGCTTAGGGCCTGCTTGACCAAGAAGGGGATCAGAGCCGTAGTAGGCCCGATCCCCTTTTTTGTGCTCGTGAGACGCCCTTGAACTTATGCAATCCCCAGCCGAAACTTAAGGGATTTGAGGGTATTTTTCATCAACATGGTGATGGTCATGGGGCCTACTCCACCGGGAACAGGCGTTATGGAGCCGGCAATTTCTTTGGCCGCATCGAAATCTACGTCCCCCTTCAATATGGCCACCTTTTTGCCTGTCTTTTCGCTTATCTTCTCGCCCACACGGTTTACCCCTACGTCAATCACGCAGGCCCCCGGTTTTATCCACTCCGGTTTAACCAATCCCGGGACCCCCGCGGCAACAACCAGGATATCCGCCCGTTTGCAGTGGCCTGCCAAATCCTTGGTGCGCGTATGAACCACCGTCACCGTTGAATTGGCGCCGGGTCCTTTCTGGATCATCATGTTGGCGATAGGTTTTCCCACAATATTGGAACGTCCAACCACGACGACCTCTGCCCCCTCGGTCTCTACCCCTGACCTGACGATCATCTCCTGGATGCCTGCGGGCGTGCAGGGAGGAAACCTGACCTCTGATCCTCCGATCATCAAACGGCCCACATTTACCGGGTGAAAACCATCCACGTCCTTGTCCGGATCTATCGCATTCAGGATCTTCTTTTCATCGATGTGTTTTGGTAAGGGCAGCTGGACCAGGATCCCATGAATTGCATCATCCTTGTTGTACTTGTCGATCAGTGCGAGCAGTTCCTCTTCGGAGATGTCTTCTGGCTGGTTGTCCTGCACCTCGTTAAATCCAAGGCGATCGGCGGTCTTTATCTTTAGGGTCACGTAGGATATGGAGGCAGGATTTTCACCCACCAGAATCGTTACCAGACCAGGAACAACGCCATGCTCCTCTTTAATCTTCTTGACCTCCTCCTCGACCTCGTTGAGGATCTTCTCACGGATTTCGGTCCCTTTAATCAGTTTTGCGGTCATCTGTCATCTCCTTTCATGAAAAAATTGCCTATGGCATAAAAGCTTGATAAGGTTAAGAAAAACTTCCATACTTGATGCGGCACTTCCATAGCACAATCGATTCCCAATATCAAATATTTTGTCCGGCGGATAAGGCCTTTGACAAATTGCCCGGGGTGTGAGGACCCTTATCTCCCAAACAGTTTATATTTTTGGACAGGATAACAGGATAAACATGATTTTTTTCCTGGTGATCATTCCCACGTTCCGCGGGGTTCAAATTTTTCTTCCGTAATCACGTCGATCCTGTAATCCTGTCAATGACCGTTGACCACTATGGAATTGAAGATTGACTATTGGCGATTGGCGATTGAAAAGCGCCTGGAAAGCCAAAGCATATGGTATCCAATTACCGAAAACATTATCTTGAGGACTATACCGTTATTGTGGGAGGAAGATGATGAAAACAAACCTGATCTATATGACTGCCGGCAGCATGGAGGAGGCCAGGGCCATCGGCAAAGAACTGGTTTCAAGCCGGGTGGCCGCATGCGTCAACATTATTGACGGAATGACGTCTCTCTATTGGTGGGAGGGGGAGATCCAGGATGACAGGGAGGTCACGATGATTGCCAAGACCAAGGAATCACTTGTCCCTGAATTGATAGAAAAAGTAAAATCGATGCACAGCTATGACTGCCCCTGCATCGTGAGCCTCCCAATTCAGGACGGGAACAAGCCATTCCTGGAGTGGATCGAAGGCGAGACGAAATAGACAGGGCTCATAGGAGAGAAATGATGAGCTGCCCCCCGGTCATCGATTCCTTCTTACCACCTTTCTTATCACAAAGAACATGACCACCAACCCAAAGAGTATGAGGATTGTCAGGTTGTAGCCTGCCATTAGTTCAGCCATTTTGTCTCTGACCGTCTCCCAGTTACTCCCCAGCATATAGCCAACAAAGATCCACATGAGATTCCACGCACTGCAGCTGATAAGGGCAAGCAATAAAACTCTGTGGGTCTTTAGTCCTGATATACCCCCGGCCAGGGAAATGACAGACCTTATTCCGGGGAAAAACCTGTTCAACAATACGAGCAGATACCCATATTTTCGAAACCATTCCTCGGCCTTTATGATGTCCTGGGCCTTTAAAAACCAAAAGTCCCTCTCCAAAAAAAACCGCCGACCCAGGAGACCCCCTATCCAGAAAAGGAACATAAACCCAATGAGGCTCCCCAGGACAGTGGAAAGATACACACCAAAAAAATCGAGCCTCTCCGTACCCACCAGGAAGGCCCCAAAAGCGGTGATGGTGTCCCCCGGTATGGGGGGAAAGACATTCTCCACGAACGCACTCAGCCCCAACAGGAAATAAATGAGTGTATCGGGAAGGGTATTAAGAAAATCCAGGAAACTGTCTAGATATGACAACCGGTCTTTCTCCTTCAGAGGCTTATCAGGGGCGGAGCTTTTTCACCGGCCTTTGACCCCTGCTTTTCGGGTTGGATTATTGAGCTTTCCACCGGAAAAGACAAGCGGTCTTTTTGCCTTGACCCCGATGTTGCAAAATTCATTCGGATGTGCGAAACATTTTGCTCTGCATGAATAAAATAGCAAAATTGATTCTATGGCAGGACTTCACCAAAGGAAAATTCGCCCCATACCCTCACAATATCCGTTTGAAGCTGAAAGCATAGCTGTTTTCTGAAACTCAGAAAGGTCTTTTTGCAACATCGGGGTTGACTGGAATTTTTTCATCTGTTATCAGGTCCTTGGTGCTTTGCAGACCCAAATCCATTAGGACGAAAGAGCGAAACAATGGCAAAAAAGAAGACAAGCAGAAAAGAACTCCTCAAAGGGACGGATGAATTCCTGACACTTTCCGGCCGTGCGGTCAATTTTTATGCTGCCCACACAAATGTGTTTAAGTACGTGGGTCTGGCGATAGCTGTAATCGCCGTGGTCTACCTGGGGGTCAATACATACATGCGCTATGTCAACAAAAAAGGACAAAATGCATATAACTCTGCCTATGATACCCTCAGTAAAAATATGGGGCCCGGTGCGGACGCAGAAGGCGTGAAAAAATCCGAGGAGCTATTCGATAAGGTAATCGATGATTACGGTCTGTCAAAGGCCGCCCGTTTGGCGCTGCCGCAGGTTGCCTATTTGAAATTCGCCGACAAAAAGTACGATGAGGCAATTGCCTTATACAAGGAATTTTCAAAGAAGATCTCAGGGGAAGGGGACTTCGACTCGTTGACCAAACTGGCCCTGGCTGCCTGTTATGAGGCCAAAGGAGACAATAAGACCGCCATACAGCACCTGAACGCTATTCTGGACCGTCCCGCGGACCCTTTCAAGGAGACAGCCATGTATAGCCTGGCGCGACTCTACAGGCTGGACAATCAACCTGAGAAGGCAAAAGAGATTCTCAAAGAATTTGTTGAGAAATATAAGACCTCGCCCTTTCTTCGCATGGCCAAGGCCCGTCTTTGACACAGACAGTCCCCCCTGAGACCGTCGCCCCCCTCTTTTTTCTTGACAGCCCAGGACATATCCCTTACGGTCACTTTGTAGCTAGAATATAGCTTTATCCGGAAGAGAGACCATGATTATCACAGAGGTTTTGGCAAGAAATTCAAGGATGTACGGGGATGAAATCGCCCTGATCGAAAGAGACCCCTCAAAGGGGACCAGGGTCGCCATCACATGGAAGGAATTTGATGATATTGCCAACAGAACAGCCAATGGTTTGATTGCAAAAGGCATCAGGAAGGGAGACAAGGTCATCCATCTTATGATGAATTGCCTCGAATGGCTTCCCTCCTATTTTGGAATTCTCCGGACAGGGGCATGGGCAGTACCCTTAAATTTTCGGTTCATGGCCGATGATATCCGATACTGCGCAGAAATTGCCCAGGCCAAGGCCATCCTGTTTGGGGAAGAGTTTGTTGAGCGCGTTGATGCCGTCAAAGGCGACCTGGAGGCCATAAGTGATTATATCTTTTTGGGCCCTGACCATATGCTCCCCGGCTATGCAGAAGACTTTAATGCCTTTCTGGAGACCGGGTCGGCTCAGGAGCCCCCCATCCCCCTTGAACTCATGGATGAAGCCGCCCTCTATTTTACCTCCGGCACCACCGGCACCCCCAAGCCGATCCTCCTGACCCACAGGAACCTTGAATCCGCGTGCGTGGTGGAGAACCGTCATCACAACCAGACCCACGAAGACAATTTTCTGTGCATTCCTCCCCTTTATCACACAGGGGCCAAGATGCACTGGTTTGGAAATTTGATCGTCGGTGCCAGGGCGGTAATCCTGAGGGGTATCAAGCCGCGGTGGATTCTTGAGGCCGTATCCGAAGAAAAGGTCACCATCGTATGGCTCCTGGTACCATGGGCCCAAGATATCCTGGTTGCCATTGAAAGCGGGGAGGTAAACCTGGAAGCGTACCATTTAGACCAGTGGAGATTGATGCATATCGGTGCACAGCCCGTTCCGCCCAGCCTCATAAAGAACTGGAAAAAAGTCTTCCCCCATCACGACTATGATACAGACTACGGGCTGAGCGAATCCGCCGGACCGGGGTGTGTCCACCTGGGCATGGAAAATCTTCATAAAGTCGGCGCCATTGGGATACCCGGATTTGATTGGGAGTGCAAGATCGTAGACAACGATCATAAGGAGCTGCCCACCGGCGAACCTGGCGAACTGATGGTCAAAGGCCCGGGCGTAATGAAGGAATATTACAAGAACCCCGAGGCCACCGGGGATACCCTCATCAATGGCTGGCTCCTCACCGGAGACATGGCCCGGCTTGACGAAGACGGGTTTATCTGGCTTGTGGACAGGAAAAAGGATGTTATTATCACGGGCGGGGAAAACATCTTCCCGGTGGAGATAGAAGATTTTCTCATGGAAAACCAAAAGATCCACGATGTTGCGGTCATCGGTATCCCCGACGAACGGTTGGGCGAGATCGTCGCCGCAATTGTGCAACCAAAATCGGGGCAGGAAATGACCGAGGAAGAGGTCCTCAAATATTCAGGGGCCCTCCCAAAATACAAGCGGCCCCGGAGGGTCTTCTTTGGCAACGTCCCCAGGAATCCTACCGGGAAGATAGAGAAACCCAAACTCAGGAAGAAATATGGAGGCTTTTCAGAAAGCCTTAAGGTTTGATTTCACTTTGGATAACCTTAAACCTGTATTATCCCCCTCCATTCATGTGAGGGGATTAAGGGGAGGGTGAGAACATGCACAAGTTACTATCACAGGACTCCGGGAAAGAGATGCTTCTGTTGGGTAATGAGGCCATCGCACGGGGGGCCCTTGAGGCAGGGGTATCCTTTGCCACCTGCTACCCTGGGACACCCTCTTCAGAGATTCCCGAACAATTCTTTAGAATCAGTCAAGAGACCGATCTCTACTTTGAATACTCAACCAATGAAAAGGTCGCCCTGGAGGTGGGCGCGGCCGCTGCCATCTCCGGTCTGAGGACCATGGTGACCATGAAACATGTGGGTCTCAATGTGGCCGCCGACCCTCTCATGACCCTGGCCTATGTGGGGGTCAAGGGGGGGATGGTCATTATAAACGCGGACGACCCCTTTCTCTTCTCAAGCCAGAACGAACAGGACAACCGTTATTATGCCAGGCTATCGAGTCTTCCCATGCTGGAACCCACCAGCACCCAGGAAATGAAGGATATGACCGTTGCCGCCTTTGATCTCTCTGAAGCGCTGGAACTCCCTGTGATCATCAGGACCACCACGCGGCTCAACCACATCAGGGGCCATGTGACACTCGGGGATTTGAGGCCGATAAAGACCAAAGACACCTTCCAGAAAAACCCCTTCCATTTTGTGTGCGTCCCTGCCGTCTCCCGAAATCTTCACAAACTCCTACTGGAAAAATATGATCAAAGTTTGGAAAAATCAGAAAACTCCGGCTATAACCAGACCATCGGAGATGGAAAATGGGGGATCGTTGCCAACGGTGTCAGCTTTAACTACGTCAGGGATGCGATCTCTGACCTGGGGATATCGGACAAAGTCAGCCTTCTGAGACTTGGATTTTCATGGCCCATTCCAAAGGCCCTCTGTGCCAGTTTCCTAAAACAGGTGGATAAGGCCCTGGTGGTTGAAGAGCTGGAACCGGTCAATGAAAATGACCTCAAGGCCATTGCCCAGGAAAATAGGATCACCATCCCCATCAAAGGGAAGGGGGTGGGAGGCCTATCCCGCCTGTTTGAGTACGACCCCGGCATGGTCAGAAAGGCCATTGCCGAATATTTCGGGGTTGACTATCAGGCCCCGGAAGGCCTGGATCTTTCCAATGTACCGGACCTCCCCGGGAGGCCACCCAATCTCTGCGCCGGATGCCCTCATCGGGCCACCTACTACGCGGTCAAGGAGGCCTATGGCGCGGATGCCATCAATCCGACCGATATCGGCTGTTATACCCTTGGGCTCTTGCCGCCCATTTCCATGGCCGACATGGTGATCTGCATGGGCTCTTCTGTGAGTTCCTCCTGTGGCTTTTCAAGCGCCACAGACCAGGACGTGGTGTCCTTTATCGGAGATTCCACGTTTTTCCATTCAGGTATTACAGGGCTTATCAACGCGGTCCATAACAACCATAAATTTACCCTTGTGATCCTCGATAACGGGACAACGGCCATGACCGGGCATCAGCCCCACCCAGGGGTTGATACGGACCCCATGGGAGTTGAGCTGACACAGATCTCCCTGGAGGAACTGGTCAGGGGATGCGGTGTCAAGGATGTCCATCTGGTTCGGCCCTTCAAGCTGAAAAAGACCATAGAATCGGTGAAGGCCGCCAAGGATTATGATGGTGTCTCGGTCATAATATCAAAGGAATTTTGCCCGCTCTTTGCAAGGGCAACGGGCCAGCAGAAAAAGGTCAGGCCCTTTCAAGTTGATCAAGACAAGTGCAAGAACCACAGGGACTGTATCAACAAGCTGGCCTGCCCGGCTATGTTCCTGGAAGGGGAACGGGTTGAGATAAACAGCGATCTCTGTATCGGCTGTACAATATGTGCTCAAGTCTGTCCTGAAAATGCGATATTGCCATTGAAAAAATAGGTGGAGGCTTTTATGGAAACGAGGAGGGTCGTATTTATTGGTGTCGGTGGCCAGGGGAATCTCCTTGCGTCACGTCTCTTGGGAGAGGCCTCTCTCTCAAAAGGAATTCCTGCCGTGGTAAGCGAAATCCATGGAATGGCTCAACGGGGGGGCATTGTGGAATCAGCGGTCTTGATGGGAGATGCCACCAGCCCCATTGTCTCGAACGGCGAAGCAGACGTCCTGGTGGGATTTGAGCCCTTGGAGACCCTGCGGGCCCTTGGAAAATGTAACAAGGAGACGGTGGTCATCACCAACACCCACACCCTGCCCCCTTTTACCGTCTCAATTGGCCAGGGTACCTATCCGCCCGTAGAGGAGATCATGGACCTCATTCGGGGCAAGGCCGGAAAGGTCATCTCCCTTGACGGCAACAAGATGGCTGCTGAGGCAGGTAACCCCCTGTCCCTTAACATGGTGATGCTGGGGGCCCTCATCGGGTCGGGGGCCATTTCAATCGGCCCGGATGACATGAAAGAGGTCATTTCCAGTTCCACAAAGGAGGCCTTCCTGGAATCAAATCTAAAGGCCTTTGACCTTGGTTTGAAAAGCGCACAATAGAGGCCTGCGTCTCCCGTGGTTGGCACTGTTGGGGGCTTGACCACGGGCGCGGGGAAAGGCAGTCCCTGTTAATCTTTTTGATAAAGCGCCAAAACTCCTTCCACCGGGCTAATCGGGGTTAGAAGGCTAAGCCCATCATAAAGTGGTAGAATCCTGTGAAGTCCGTAGACCATGAAGATGGCCCCCTTTTTTGCCCTTGCCGCTATCAACTGCGCAAACTCCTGGTGCATGACAAGGTAGGTGTAGAATAGATCAAACTCGTGGAATCTTATCCCCGTCTCCCGGGTGATCCTTTCATGAACCCCATCATCACTTGAATCCCCGTGATAGAGAAAGATATTCTCCCGTGGTGACAACAGGCCGTTCTTTTCGAGGGACTGTTCCAATTCTGCCTTTAATGGACCATATTCTTCAAGGGTCCATTCATCCATTTCTATTCCAACGGAATACCTGACGAGATAGCTTAGAAAGATATTCACTCTGCCGTCCGCGCAACCCAGATCCAGAAAAAGCGATTCGTGCGGACGGATGAGTCCCTCATCCATCATGCGGTCCATGCAAGCCAGAAGGGTCCCAAGGTCTGTGGATCTCCGGAAACCCAAAGCACCCACCTCCCCCACCTTCCTCTTGTCATAAAACCGGGCGACCTTATCCAAGGTCTCTTTCAGGTCTTTTTCCATTGTCACGCACCCTATCTAGGTAACCGTTCATAGGTTCAGGGTTCAACGTTCAGGGTTAAGGACAAAGAAGGCATTGAAGACCCGAAGTCCTCGTTAAAAATGCTCATTTTCCCAAGTAATTGCCGATTTGCTCCAAATTTTGGATTAGCCCTGACGAAGCTGACGCTTTTCTAATAAATATGCATCCCAAATGCAGTCCGGGGACGAGAATGGAACCTTGAACCCCTGAACCCTTGAACCCGTGAACGCCTACCTATCCAGTTCTCCCTCAAGGGCAAATCGCGCTCTGAGAACCCGCTTGACCTCCTCATGCAAAAAGAAGAGCCGTTCCAATTCCCGGCCCTCTTTTTCTCGCAGTCTGCTGATTTTTTGGGGATCAATACGGGTTGTAATCTTTTTGCAGAGATAATTGACGCAGATGACATGGCGGGCATAGAGGAGACATCCTGTTTCCCTCAGAAAGAAACAGCTTTTCTCGTCATGCCTGGTATCAGGAAATTCTTGGCCCAGGAGGAGATTGATCAGAAGAAGCCAGCCATCATACCGGTTTTCCAGCCCCGCTCCACAACATGAGCCGCCTTCCCGCCCTTCGCATTCGGTACATATCCTGGCAATCCCTGTCTCTCCCATCTCCCTGCGGGAGAGTAGAATTGCGTCTTTCAGTCCCTTTAGACCGTCACGAATGACCTTGTTTCTGAGAAAATGCTCTTTGAATTCTTGATAGGAGGTTTCGGCCCAGGCGATTTTCACCTCTATGGTACTGGAAAGGGAGACCTCTTTGATGCTCATCAGCTCTTCTTTTTTCTGCCCGTGCCTTTCTTGGTCCCCTTTGACTTTTTTTCTTCCTTTTCCGGCTTGTCTCCAAAGTCCTTTAGGCCTTCTGCCAACTCCCTTAGTTTCTGGTCAACCAGATAATTCATGGTCCCTTTGGGATAGGTGCCGTCCGCTTTTCTCTCCCCGGCCCTTGTCCCGGTCAGGATCTCAATACCTTGGTCAATGGTCTTTACGGGATAGATGTGGAACTGGCCCTTTTTCACTGCCTCCACCACATCCTTTCTAAGCATCAGATCCTTTACATTGCTTTCAGGGATCAAAACCCCCTGTGTCTTGGTCAGGCCCTTTTTGCGGCAGCAGTCATAAAAACCTTCTATCTTCTGGTTGACACCGCCGATAGCCTGGACCTCTCCCCTTTGATTCACCGAACCGGTAACGGCCAGGTATTGCTTGATGGGAATCTGGGACAGGCTGGAGAGCAGCCCATAGATCTCTGTGCTGGATGCGCTGTCACCGTCCACCCCCCCGTAGGACTGTTCAAAGGCAATACTGGCACTAACCGTCAGCGGCTTATCCTGGGCATATTTTTCCCGCAAATAACCGGTCAGGATAAGGACACCCTTATTATGGGTGTTACCCGACATGTCTGCCTCCCTCTCAATATTAATGATGCCGGCGCGGCCCATGGAAGTAGAGGCGGTAATCCGGGTGGGCCTTCCAAACATATAGTCTCCGAGGGCGTAAACTGAAAGGCCATTTACCTGGCCCACCACCTCTCCCTCCGAATCGATCATCAAGGTCCCTCGATCAATCATCTCCTGAATGTGCTCCTCCACCATATTTGCCCGGTAGATCCTGGATTCAATGGCCTTGTCCAGGTGGCCTTCCTTGACGACCGATTCATTTTCCTGACCGGCAAAAAAATCGGCCTCCCGGATCAGATCTACAATTGCGGAAAAGCTGGTAGAGATCTTCTCCTGTCTTCCCGTCATACGGACCGCCTGTTCCACCAATGCCGCCACAGCCGACCTGTCAAAGGGCCTCAGCTTCTCTTCATCGGTCTTCATCTTGATGAATCCTGCGATCTGCCTGATGCTCTCGTCGTTCTTGTCCATGGAGGTATCAAAGTCGGCCCTTACCTTAAAAATCTTCTTTACGTCTTCATCATGATGCAAGAGCATGCGGTAAAGGTGTTCATCCGAGACAACCACCACCTTGACATCCAGATCAATGGGTTCGGGTTTCAAACCACTGGTGGTGAAGAGATAAAAGGGATCGTACGTCTGAATCTCCAGTTTTTCGCTCTTAAAGGCCCTCTTTAGCCCCTGCCACACACCAGGCTCAACAATGGCATCCAGAAGATTGATCACGAGATAGCCGCCCATGGCCTTGACCAAAGACCCTGCCTTTATCTTGCTAAAATCGGTCCGCCACATTCCGGCACGGTCTACCACCCGCTCAATGCTCCCAAAGATATTCCGATAGGTGGGATAGGCCTCGATGATGACGGGGGGACCTTTTTGCTCGCTATTGTCCACCAGTAAATTTACCTGATAGGGTTGAAAATGGTCCGCCTCAGGGAGCAGGGGCATGACCCCCGGCATCTGTGTTTGGGGTTGGGGCATAAATATCTGGAGATTATCGGCCATGTCTTCAAGCATGCTATCCAGATATTCCTTGATCTGTTTGTTCTCATGTTTCTTGTCTACACGTTGGGCCAGTCTGGAGGCAC